>JBMTVV010000044.1:0-9475 GCA_049451755.1 Bdellovibrionota bacterium | reverse complement strand
GAGTATTCGGAGTCGTGGTCATTTTTCCCGAACACTAGAGCCACTCGACCGCGGTGAGCAGCTGAGATGGGAATACGGGAATTACATTGCTGCGCTCCTCATGCTTCTCCTTACTTTTGTTTGCTATCGAAATCTACGAGAAAAGAAACGACTCCGTCAAAAGCATCTTCTCGAATCACTTTCATAAGGAATGAACTATGAAAAGCCTAGTATTTCCACTCACGTTACTTCTCGGAATCCAGATTTTTTTTGGGCTGATCCTAACAAGCTCACACGACGAGATGGCTGCTTTTCAAGCTGAGGATCCCCTTTTAGATCTGTCCCTGGAGGATATCGATGAAGTCCTCATCACAGTCAGGGAAGAGGGTCAGTCAGAGCGAGTACTCACCCTCCGGAAAGAATCTGATATCTGGATTCTTCCGGACTATTACGCGTTTCCAGTATCCGGGAAGAAGCTGAGCGTTCTCCAAGAAAAACTCTTTCAAATTAAAAAACCATATCCAGTCGGCTCAACAGAGCTTGCTGCGAAGCAATTTGAAGTGAGTGATAAAACCTTTCAAACACGTGTCGAATTGAAAAAAGAGGGTGACATAATTGAGACGCTCTACCTTGGGACTTCCCCCTCTTTCAAGAAAATTCACTTACGTAGGAAAGATGAGCTCCAGACCTACGCGATACCATTTAGCAGCTATGAGCTCCGCGCAAAGGAAAATGCATGGCTCAACAGAGAGTATCTCCACCTGCAGCCATCGGACATCAAGAGCATCACCTTTCATGACTTCACCCTTGAACGAGATGAATCAAGCTCCATGCTCCTGCCTCAAGGTATGGATGCAAGCAGCGAACAGGCGGCCCGTTCGACTATTGACGATTTCGTCAAGAACATCACCACTTTGAGCTTCCTCGATGTTCTTGGTGAAGAAGTAAAAGATGAGTACAATCTCACAAAGCCTGCACACACCCTTCGTGTGGCGCTCAATGATGGCACCGAAGTACGATATGATTTTGGCGACGTGAAAGATGAGACTCACTATGTGCTCCGTCTTTCAGGTGAAGAAAGACTCCTGAAAATAGCTGGCTATCAGGTAGACAAGATCAAGGATGTAACTCGAGCAGACCTTATTGAGGCAAAAGAACCCGTGTCTAGTACGGCTGAAACGAGCACTGAGAACCAGACAGGCGAGAATTAAGACTGGCGAAAATTAAGACTGGCGATAGTTGAGACGAGTTGCTTTGTATCTGTAATGAATTGGCGTCTATAACAAAGCTGTGCCGGTCCAGCAGTACTGAGGCTCTACAGAAAGGGCGGGGACAACGTGAACCGGACCGTTGAGAAACCTCAGCGTTACATCGGTGGCTCGATCAAATGCAAATACGAGTATGTGTTACGTACTGAGCTCAGGAGTAGCCCATCCGTCTTACGCTAAACTGTGCTGAGCTAATCAGTAGAGCAAGCGCCACAACCACCGGCTGGCCCCTTACCATTACACGCAGCACTAGTTGACGAATCACTGGAGGACTCACTTGAAGCAGCAGATGGAGAACTCACACCAGATGAGGTGTAGTCCGTTTTGTAAAAACCCGTCCCTTTAAAATGAATTGCTGTTGGCGTGATTTTGCGCACTACCTTTTGACCGGTCGTCGGACAAACAGAGAGTACTTCTTCACTGACCTTCTGTAATTTCTCAAAGGTTGAGCCATCTTCACGCTCATATAAGTAAATTGGCATTCTTACTGACTCCGTTATTCTTGGAACTTGTTTCGCTCCCTCTCTACTCCTGACATTCGTCTCGATAGTGTAGGGCGCAGCACTTTGCGGACTCTCCCACTCATCCTCCTACGCCAGAAACGAACTAGCTATCAGAGACGAGGAGCTTCCCAGGAGATTCATCATCGAATCACCCCTCTAATATACGCCCCTCTTTGTAAATAGTCATCCCCTTCGCCTATTTCAAGAGGATGGAGAGTTTAGTGGCATTTCCAACGACAAAAGCTCTCCACGGTCTAAAAAACAGACCGTCGGTCTAACGAGTCGGATGTGCGGAAATAGTCCGGAAAGGGCCTTCATATAGAGTGTCATTTGGCCTCTACATTGAGAATGAAGGTCATCCAATTCATGCCTGAGATATCCAGTCTTGAATTCAATCAGCTCAATCCATGTCTCCTCTACGACAACAATACGGTCTATTACTCCGGTGACAATATGCTGTTTCCCATTCTTCACTTCCTCAATAAAGCTAAACGGAAGCTCTCGATACAGCCTTAATGCCGTCGGGCTGCATTGGTAACGGCTGTGGTTAAAGCAGCTAGCTACCGGCTCAGCAGTAAGTAGAGACAAAACCTCCTCGATTGCATAGCGAGAAATATGCGGCATGGCTATGGAACACTCAGTATGTAGCTCCTCCAAATATTTGGGATTCCTTATCTCCTCAGATAACCAGTCAATCCGCTCGATAATATTATGTACGAGACGACCTCTTGCTTCAGCGCTTGTTGACTGTCTGTGAGAGATAGCACCCTCCCGCTGAGATGGTTTTTTCGTCGGAAAGAATCGATGTCGCTTCTCTTCACTCTTCCAAGTCACTGGAGGAACCTCCCGAGATGTAGCTACCTCATTGATCTCTTTCTCAACCGAGAGACTACACATCCAATGAGGGTCCCCCACTTCGTATTTCGAACGACGATCAGGTATAAATCTGGAGGCAATGAGCTCTGCTGGAGTAACAGTCTTTTGGCTGCCTGCTTCCCGCAAATAGAAATAGAGTCCATGCTTCGCTCGACTCAATGCCACATACAGCACGGACAACTCCTCTTTTACCTGCTCACCGACAATGTTCCCATGCATAGCATCGAGATGTGCGAAGAGGCTTCGCATACTTTGATCCGGAAAGGGAATTATCTTTTCTAGCTCACCCGAACGACTCTCTTGCTTTAAAAAATCACGTTCCTGTAAGCGATTCATAGCGTAATGCAATTGAGGCAGGAAAACGGCATCAAATTCTAATCCTTTTGATTTATGAACGGTCATTATTCGAACAATACCTGCACCTTCATCTTGAACCCGCTCCGAACGCACAAAGCGAATAAAATCTGCCAAATCTGCGTGGGGCTGTGTATCGTGGTTGAGAGCAAGGCGCATGAGTTGCTCACACCGCTGGACATCTTTCGGTGCCGTCGTTCCATCCCACGCTCGAATTATTCGCTGAAGCATGGGAGCAAGGCCAATCTGCTCAATGTCGATTGAGAGTCTCCCTAACCCCACCTCTGACTCTCCATATTCATGGAAAAGCCAAGAAGCGAGCGGAGTCTGTTCAACATGGTAGAGACTCCGTGTATCAGCGGGATGGCATACCGCCTGAAGAAGGTGAAGACAGGCTACAACTACCGGCGAGTCCGTCAACGGACTGCCTCCTTCGGCGCTCACATGGAGATCTAAAGCCTCACAAGCCCGAACATATGGTAATATCTCTCTGTTTTTTCGAACAAGAATTGCGATCTCTAGACCTGAATGCACCTGCAATAAGGTCTTCGCCTGCTCTGCGACGATACAAGCGACGTCATCATCACTCTCTGCTTCGTCCCTAGAGAGCCACTCCATTGTAACAAAACCAGGCGCAGATTCTTTCGCAGCTTCATGTGGCGTAAACCCATCAAGCCAGTCGGCTACTACGTGAGAGTACTGCTGCAGTAATTCCTCTTGCTGAAGATGAAGAAAAAAATCATTTAAAAATGAGATAATGATGGGACTAGAGCGAAAACTCTTTTTTAGCGGCTTCATTTCAAGATGGGGGTATCGCTCTCTGACCTCCTTAAAGAGATCAGCAACACCTCCCCGCCAACCGTAAATTCCCTGCTTCGGATCTCCGACAATCAAGGCACTCCTCTCACTGCTCGGAGCTGCCGCTATTTCATCGGTTAACTTCGAGAGAATTTTCCACTCAGTACGAGTCGTATCTTGAAATTCGTCGATCAAGACATGTGAGATTCGACGATCCATCCGATAAGCAATATGCAACATATCAAGTGAGTGTATTGCGTAAGCAAGGACCGTCTTGACATCAGAGAATCCATATCGCCGCGTACGACTCTTTTCAGCGAAAAGATAGGATTGGTAACGGTCGAGAAATACCCCGAGAAATCTGCTCTTCCTGATGAGATTCTCTGCAACCTCTATTGAAATAAGGGAAAGAGCATCATGAAATGCTTCTTCCCACTCCACTGCAAAGGGCTTTCCACTAAAGGACTTATCACCAGATACGACTGATTTTGCTGCTCTACTTCCTAAAAAATCTCCCCAACTACCAGTTTCCAATAACTGTATACTCTTCGTCAGCATTTTCTCCCACCGCTGATCAGGCTTTCCACCCTTGGTGAGGGGAATGGATAACATGCGAAATTGCTCAATAACGTCTTGAGCAGTTTTTGTGGAAGTTGTGGTGAATCGTGGTTCGAGCGCTTCAAATTCCCACTCCCACACAGTGGGCGATACTCCAAAGGAAAGCTCGGTCAGTCGTGAAAGCTTCTGAAAAATTCGCTCGAATACATTTCTCGATGCATCGAATTTTGTGATGAGATGAAGGAGCTCATGCCGTTTTTCTGGGCTTTCTCCCTCCATGAACATCTCTAACACAGACTGTTCAAGCTGCTGCATGTGATATTCCGAGGGAATATCCCATGTCTCTGGCAATCCAATTTCCGTTGAAAAAAGCCTTCCGAATCGCTGAGCAAAACTATCAAGGGTTTCAATTGGGAGAGAAGAGATTTGCTCCAGCAAGCTGGCAAGCAGTTCTCCAGCCTTCGTCGAGTCAAAATCATGGGATTCAATAATATGAGCCACCTCCTCAGCAGCGCTTGAATCATCGACACACTCAAGGAGGCGAGTAATAATTCGTTGAAAGATTTCATGTGCTGCCTTACGGCTAAACGTCGTAGCAAGAATTGCTTCCGGTCGAGCCCCTCTCGCTAATAGTGATATGTAGCGGTGTACCAGTTGAAACGTCTTTCCAGCGCCAGCACTCGCCTGATACATCACAAGGGGCTCAAACGTCATTGCAGCTCCTCTTCTTGCTCAAGATACTCTAGCAACTCTGCATGCTGCTCTGGCTCCAGTAACTCAGCAAAGTCATCAAATCGTTCGTCAATAACCGCTGGTGGCCAGAAGATTCCTTGTAGCACCTGTTCTGCGACTGCCTGCGCTGTCTCATGAGCATTGTGTAACTCCTCTTGAGACCACTCAGCTGTATAAAAAGCACTTTGCTCCACTGAAGCAGGCAGAGCAATAAAGCCAAGTTCAATATCTCCCGCAAAACCCATAGCGCGCATTGCCCGCTCATACAGAGGCAACTGAAGATCTTGCCACCCCTCGTTAGTTTGATGGGTTTTTTCGGGCGATGATGCATTCTTACTAGTCTTATAGTCCAGCGCTGCCCATGCATTTGACTCTGGATGATAGTCAATCCGATCGATACGACCTTTCAGATACATACGACCAGTAGGCACATCGAGATAGACTTTCCGCGCAGCAAAAGGATACTCGACATGTCGTATCTCCCAACCTTCAGCCCTGTGCATCGACTGCAGAAGCGAAAACTGTCTCAGTCGCTCTTGAAGCTGAAGATACTGCACTTCAACTGCCGGCTTCACCGCAGACCCAAGCATCTGCACCCTCACTCGCTCCAATTCACCACGGAGGAACGCTTCAATCTCTTGGGGATACGTTGAGTCTCTCCACTGAGACCTACCGAAAGAAGCCACCACTTCATGAAATAAATTACCGAACTGTAAAGCACCAAGCTCTTCCTGCTCAGCATGAAATGCTTCTCGTTTGAGAACGTGCTTGAGATAAAATCGGAAGGGACACTCAAGATAGTCACGAAAGGAGGTGACGGACATTGCATCGAGGAGATGAGGTTCAAATACGGTTGGGCTTTCAAACCTCCAAGCCTTACCAGAACCGAATGTCTTCCCATATATTTGCAATCGAAGTGAGTCCGCTCTCTGTACAAAGCACTTGCGTACATGGGCAAGCTTTTCTGTCAGCGGACCACCGAAAAACAGACGGGATGGTCGATAGTAATCCCCACGGATATTCATCTTCGGGAAAATAAAGGTTGCCCTACTTCTAGAGTGCAGAGCGTGTAGCGCATACACATAGTCTCTCACAAACTGACGTTCCTTCGTCTCTAGCAATAGGAGTTCCTGCAAGGCACCCGGCAGCCATGAGGCCTCTCTTTCTCCTGATGGAAGCACCTGATCATGACATCCGAGCACCAATAGATACTCTGAATCGTCAAAGAGAGTCTCGAGCCAGCCAACGAGCTCTACCTCACCTGTACCACTTTCAGTCGGCTCTTGTCCTGAACCTGCTTGTACCGCGAGAGCGCCCAAAATAGAGAAGTACTCCTGGGGAGGCCGCCGAATGACGAGCTGCGACTGGAATTCGGCATCAAAGGCGTTCAACACCTGCCAGAGAACCTCCTGCGCACTCGTATGCTCCCCACTATGAGGAGTCACAAAGCTCGCAAAGCTTTCGATGAAGGCATCGGGGGTCATCTGCTCTCGAAATATTAATAAGAAGGCATCAATCTGCTCGAACGCAAAACAATCCTGCCGGAGCTCTCGTGGAAGAGTATGAGAGCCAAGTGGAAAGATTCGAGAGAGGCACTTCTGCGTAACAATCTCCTCGAGGGTTGCCACGTCTACGTGATCATCACAGCCGAATAGAAGGTGTCTTGACCAATTCCGCTTCAAAACGGAAATGGCGGTATGAGCTGAAGGGGACTCCAGTAGTTGCGAAACAGCATGGAACCAACTGGCCAGAGCACGATACTCTCCTCCACACCCAGCAAATGAATGATAAGGGATTCGATAGGCATCAAGAGAGTGGCGCACAAGTGGCTCATGCAGCTCATCTGCAAAACTAATGGTAATATCCTGAGGATCGCGTCCCTCCCCAAGGAGAGCCTGAATACAGTCTATCGTTAGGGCGGCCTCTGACTCACAATCAAAAACAGTCTGTAGCAACGCATCGGGCAAACCACTGCTTGCATGAAGTTTTGTCCAGTATTCTGGAATGAGCACTCCCACTTCATTCACTCCTGATGCATGCTCAGTCGGCAGTGGGAGCAGCAGGTGGCTCTCACCTTGAGCTCGCAGGAGAAATCTTTGGTGAATAGGACTCAGATCTAATCCGCCGATGATAATGAGTTTCTTCGATTGTGATGAGAACTCTCTCTCTAATGCCGCTTGACGGTGAAGTGACCTATCGGATAGACCATGCTCGGCAACTTTTGCTGCGAATGCGCTTTCCAACTGTTCAAGCTTCGCCCAACGATCTTCATAAAATGTAAGATCAGATGCATGCGCTTGCATCACCTGAGTTGCAGAGCGAAAGGTGTGTCCAGCTTGACCCAACGTATCCCATAGGAGCGTTAGCTGAACCGCCGCTGTTCGAATGTCGTTCGCTCCAGAGACCCATCGAAAATCTATCTCACCACTCTCTCGTAAGATCTGCTCCCATAGACACTCAACCTCACGGTGAGAAAGATAATTCTCTCCTTCCCCAGCAATAAACTCTGGAAGCATCCCCATTGAAATATACTCAGGTGGGATGAGTATCTTACCACGCTCAGACGCCGCGATCGTCAAAAGCTCATGAAATCGTTTTCGCGCCCGTTTCCCGGGTAGAACACACGCATATCTGTCGAGCCAGAATGGTGTCTCAGCTGAATGTAGTAGCCACTGGGCAGCGCTCCGGAGAAAGTGATCGTGCCAGCCAAGAAAGTGCCGCTGAATATTCGGATGACTCATAGTCTCTCTTGTATCGAGGGCCCATTCCGATACTAAACAAGTGTTTATACCGCCCACTTAATATTACAACCGAGGCTCGGCTTTTGCAGCGTTGGTGCAGGCTGACCATTCAAGACTGCTTCTATCGCGCCTCGTAGATCCTCTCCAGTAACCGGTATCCCATTGTCTGGACGGCTATCATCAAACTGACCACGATAAAACAACTTTCGCTCTTGATCGTAGAGAAAGAAGTCTGGGGTACATGCTGCATCAAAATCTCGTGCAACTGACTGCGTCTCGTCGTACAGATATGGGAAAGGATACTTATAATCCTCTGCTCTCTGGCGCATCTCTTTGGGACCGTCCATCGGATATGCTGAGACATCATTCGAGCTAATAGCGACAATACCAAGGGGAGAATCTTGATATTCATGAGTGAGCGCGAGGAGTCCATCATGAAGCGAGATAACGAAGGGACAATGATTACAGATAAACATCACTAAGAGTGCCTGCTTGTCAGAGAAGTTCCCTAGAGACACCTCTTTCCCTGAAGAGACATCGGGTAATGAAAAGTCCGGCGCTGCTGTTCCAAGCTCAACCATAGTGGAGGGAGTTCTTGCCATGTTTGAATATCCTATGTGCGACTATTATTTTCCTCGTACTGTACACTCAACAAAGCGTAGCCTGTTCAACAGGAACTCGACAAGATTTTTATCACGGGAACCCAATGTGAAGCCCTTGTTTCCTCAGAGCGCATCGCCCAAGAGTGTAAAGTTCACTTTATCAGAGCGGAGGCGTGAGAGTAGCTGGACTCGCTCAAGATAGCTCTCAATATCTCGAACTCGAATGCGGAGTCTTTTCTCAAGGAATGCAACCATTCTATTATTAAACCGCCATCCTCGCTGCTCTGATAGAGCCTGAAGCAGTGTAGTGAGTTCAGAACGATCGGGGTCCCCGAGCACAAACTCTGTCCCAGCAGCAAACCGTGTCAACAAATGATCGTCGAATCCATAATCATGAACTGTGGCATTTCGAAAGAATACTATAATGCCACCCAATACTCTCAGATCCTCAACACACTTGACGAGTGGTCCAGAATTACCCCTCGAGAACTGAAGCAACATCTCATCAGCATCATCGATGAGAATACACCGTTTCTCAGTATTACTGCTGGGGAAACGCCCTTCATAGATCATCCGAAGAAACTCTTTTCCTTGAAACGACTCCACAGCAAGACTCGGAGTAAATCGATGCGACGCTTCTTTCAAGCCATGAGCGAGAAAATGGAAAAGATGTGTTTTTCCGGAGCGCTTCGTCCCAACAATGGAGACAACGGGATAATGCTCTTGCCCGAGCAAATGCAGGAGGGATTTTCGAATGGGTGCAACTCCTGAGTGTTCAACAAATTTCTCTGGATGATAGTAGAGCCGAGACGAAATATCGAGCTCAATCTGCCGATACTGACCTGATGGAGGTTGCGTTTTGTGCATGCTCTAACAACCGACTAAGCTCAGCTCCTCAACCTCTTCGGACGAACTAACGATTCGACCACCAAATGCTCGAACTTTGCCCTCAAGATTTTCATAACCTCGACGCAGGTGCTGACTCTCCTCTATAACGGTTCGTCCTTTCGCTGCTAGTCCCGCTACTACCATGGCAGCGCCCGCACGAATATCGCGTGCTTCTA
>JBMTVV010000043.1:0-9507 GCA_049451755.1 Bdellovibrionota bacterium | reverse complement strand
GAGGTGAGGCCGAATTCGCTTACCTGCAGGAAAAACCGAGAAGGAAAGCATTTCAGAGAGAGCAGCATCGGGAATGTGCCTCAGCGCATTTTCCAGAGCGCCCTCAAGAACGGCCATCTTATTATCTTGGGTCTGACGTACCAAACTGCTCCCCTTGAAGTTGAAAGAGGTGACTTCTCAATTCTGCTATGAGGTAGATGGAACCAACAAGTAGGATATTCTTACCCTGAAATTCATCACTAAGCAGCCTCCTAACAACCTCTCTGAGAGCTCCATCGTGTATTGAACTAATCTTTCCACGTGTTCTGAGATAAGAATCAATGAGGGTAAGATCTTCAGCTTGAGTGGAATCTGGTCGTGCAACGACGTAAGAGCTTACATATTTATCAATAATATCAAGCATTTGAGTCCATTGTTTTGTTTTCAAGAACCCTACTATTGCGGTTATTTCACCAGAGGGATTCCACTCCTCCAGATAGGACGCTAGCGTCTGAAACCCTGCAGTATTATGAGCACAATCAATCAAGATGCTTCTGTCGTGTAATGGTATAAGCTCCAAGCGTCCAGGCCAGAACGCATTAGAAACTCCCTCTTCGATACTCTTCTTAGAAATTCCAAGGTGATGTGCTACGGCTGCTGCAAGAGAAGCATTACGCAACTGATGCTCTCCTCTAAGATTTGGTCTTATGGAGTACTCACCCTCATCAATGCGCAATGTATGCCCATCTTTCTTCTTAACAAGATGAAAGTCCTTGCCTAGTTGGCGAATAGTTCCTCCAACACTCTCCACGACATTCTCTATCTCCTTCGATGCTGAGGTGGAGATATCTAAATCGAGGTGACCCAGAAAAACCGGCACACCTCCCTTCCCTATACCAGCTTTCTCTCGTGCAATCTCCTCAACAGTCTGACCGAGGATGTGTTGGTGATCGAGCCCAATAGAGGTAATAACCGCAGCCTCAGGAGTCTTAAGTACATTTGTTGCATCCAGCCGACCGCCAAGACCAACCTCAATCACCCCGTAGTCGACCTTCCTTTCTGCAAAGTAGACAAAGGCTGCAAGTATCATACATTCAAAAAAACTAAGCCGAAGGCCAGCAGACTCAACCCTACTCCTTATGACCTCTACTACTCGCTTCAGGTCAAAATCAGAGATAGGCATACCACCCACATCTATCCTCTCATTCACGTCCTGCAGATGAGGGGAGATCGTAGAGCCCACCAAATGTCCCTCACTAGAGAGGATGCTTCGCATATAGGCAACAACCGATCCTTTGCCATTCGTTCCTGCCACGTGCACTGACTTAAATTTATCCTGCGGGTTGCCAAACAAAGAACACGCACTCTTCATGGGATTCAGATCGAAATCACCCACTCCATTCCATGGCTTCTGCTCAAACAACCAATTCAGAATATCCGACAAGAGACTCTCACCTCGAAAATGACAAAGAAAAAATGTCCCACCGTGGTACACACACATGGGATACAATGGAGTGCCTACAAACGGCAAGTGGCGCCTTTAAAACTGCTTGGCCTCTAGTGTCCCACCGTGGGACATCACGGAGCGACAACACCTGCTCCTAGGCTGCAATTAGCTTCCTGAACAGCTCCTGAAGATCGCCCTCGGAGTAGAACTCCACGACCAGCTTCCCTGCCTGTTCGTCTGATGGGCTTCTCGACATAGATACCTTAAGACCTAGGGCGTTTCGCAACTCTTCCACAAGACGGCCATCCTCAGGGCTAAGAGCGCTCCTAGCTGGCGTAGTTCGCTTCTGATCAAGTTCCTTGTCAATCTCACTCTTAATCTGAGATCTCGTAAGTGTATCAAGATCCTTTAAATAACTCGTTCTGATTTCTTCATCATCAATCTTCGCTAAAAGAAGGACTTTCGACTCTGAAGCGCCCTGTCTTAAGGCGTTAATAAGGTCATCCGGGAGCTCTAAAATATCTAGGCTTCTTTGCACCATGCTCTTTGAGACACCCAGCTTTTCTGCTACCTGGCGTATGCTTAACTCATAAGTCTCTTTGAGGGCCCCAATTGCATGAGCACGCTCTAGCGGTGATAGATCGTCACGTTGAAGGTTCTCAACTAGCTGCACGGCTAGGATGGTATCGCCTACCGCATCGCTTTCTGTGTTCAGGATGACAGGAACCGTCTCTACACCTGCCAGGGCACACGCTCTTAGCCGTCTTTCGCCCGCTATGAGTTGGTATTTCCCTGGCTCACGCCCCGCTCTGACAATCAATGGGTTCAATACCCCATATAACTTGATACTCTCAGCAAGCTCGTGGAGCTTATCCTCATCAAAGACCACACGTGGCTGATTCGGATCTCGCTCAATGAGCGTTCTCTTCACTTCTCTGTAAGGGATACCCGAACGACCTCTCTCATCAAGCTTCGGTCCGGATAACAGTGGATTATGCGCAAATACGAGGTTTTTCTTGGCCATCAATAATCTCTTTTACTAAAGCAAGGTAATCGTCTGCACCAGTTGAACGTGGTGCATATTGAAAAATAGTCTGTCCCTGTGCCGGAGCTTCTGCCAGCGCGACATTCTGTCTAATCACAGCATCAAATACGAGATCTCCAAAGTAATTCCGAATCGTGTCAGAAACCGCTCGGGCGAGTCGTTTGCGGTTATCGTGCATGCAAATAAGGACGCCACCGACCACTAGCTGAGCGTTGTACACGGAACGAACCTGATCAATGGTATCGAGCAGCTGACGAACTCCATGTAGCGCTAGGTATTCACTCTGAACAGGAACAATAACGCTCTCAGAGGCTGCTAACGCATTCAGTGACAACAAGCCAAGAGCAGGAGGACAGTCTAGAAGGATATAATCATAGTTATCCCTGACATTCTCAAGCGACCTCTTTAAGATGAGCTCTCTACCGACCACTCCCCCTAACTCAAGGTCCGCCGCACTGAGGAATAAACTCGATGGAACAACATCTAAACCACTAGAATGATTAAGAATTACCTCCTTAATCACCTTTTGCCCCTTCAGTACCTCATATATTGAAGGCCCTACCTCCGGTTCCTCATCCTCAAGAAGGTCTCCAGAGGAGCTTAAGCCAAGATGAGTGGATAGGTTTCCCTGCGGATCAATATCAACGAGAAGGGTCTTGAAGCCGCGCTCAGCTAAGGCTGCCCCGACGTTAACGGTCGTTGTTGTCTTTCCAACTCCGCCTTTCTGATTGACGACAGCAATACATCGTGTCACGAGATAAGTTTCCTTTTTAAAAACGACGTCGAACTGGGCCCTCTCTGAGGGCTCGATAGCAACCAGACCTCAAACATCGCTTAGTTTTTACGAAGATATAGTGGAAAAACATTCAGATTACCAGCTGACGACATTCGTCCGAAAAAAGCTTTCTAAGATTTCCACGTCCGAGAGCCTAGCTTAAAAACATCGTGATTTGAAGAAAGAACATGACGTGAATCCAGATAATACCGTGCTCTGATATAAACGCAATAACGGGAATCGGTAACAAGTATCACCGTGCATCGGAAGAAGATCTAACGGGTAATGACTAGGAGAGTTATCGTGTATTACGAGAGGTAGTATCGTGTATCCACTGAAGTATATTCGTGATCTGAAATAAAAAAAATGAAGTAATCTATTGTTTTAATTGCTATTATTCGCCGCTTACTTTAAAACATGTAAACTTACTACTTCTTGTTCACTACAACATTTGTTTGTAGTTTTTTATAGAAGCTTACTTTGTATCGTTCATGGTTATCGAACACGACGCGTGGAGCAAACTCTTGAATGGACAATACTCTTCTGAAGAAGTGGCTGTACAGAAGAAGTGGGTACAAGAAAAAATGTACGTAAAAACTCGAGAGGGAAAATGAACATTAGCCGCAAGCAGACGAGGGCTAAATCAGGCCAAACGAGATTGGTTCCACGAGATTGGCTCCTTTGAGAAGAAGACTATTTCACTAAAGGTTTTCAGTAGAGGCAGTAACTACGACCAATAGAAGCCGCGAAAGAAATGAGAGGCTCACAACAACAGGGATTGTAAAAAAGCCTAGTGTAGCGAGTGAAAAGAACTATGAGTAAACGACAAATAGAATTCTTCGAAACCTCACAGAAGAGAGAATCAGCGCTCCACAATCACAGGCGAAGTCATGATGAAGGTCTTGGGGAAGGAGAGAGTACCTGGTTTACAGCACCCGTTGTTGTAAAGCCCGCTTTAAATTCTAACCGACTTTCTCGCGATGAAATGAACCTTGCTGAATTTCCGTTAAGTGTTTTGTCAACTCGTGTCAGTCCGGGGAAGAAAACCTTAGAGTTCGAAGACTCTGTTCTTGATAAAAACGGTCATCCAGTTAAGAGGCAGTGGATTATCACCGCAGCGGACAAGTTTGGATTACCAACAGCTTCAGATGACGAGGTCTTGCTGGGTTTGTTAAAGATCTCGGTTGATAGGGGACTCAATGAGCGCAAAGTCTATTTCACCCGGTATGAGCTCCTCAAGACCCTGAACTGGAGCACAGAGGGTCGTAGCTATAAGAGATTGACCAATGCGCTTGACCGACTGAGTGGTGTGCGAATTAAAGCCTCGAATAGTTTCTACGATAACGAATCAAAAGCATTCAGCACTCGGAATTTCGGTATCATTGACGAGTACGAAATTAACAGTGGTAAAACCCAAAATCCGAAGCCATCCTTTTTTGTGTGGAGTGAAGTCTTACACAAGTCATTCTCATCTGGATTCATCAAGAAGCTAGACTTTGATTTTTTTCTTAGTTTGGAGAGTGCGGTCAGTAAGCGTCTCTACCGCTTCCTCGATAAGCATTTCTGGTACCGGGCAAGGTTTCAAATGAACCTGTTTACCTTGGCGCATGAGAAGATTGGTGTATCACGAACGTATAGGTATCCGAGCTCCCTGCGACAGCAGATTGATCCAGCGGTGGAGGAGTTAGTCAAAGCGGGTTTCCTCTCACACGTCGAATATCAAGGCAGGGGGCAGGCGACCGAAATAGTCTTTTTTGCAGCTCCAGATCATGGGCGAAGGAGCGAGAAGCCAAAAAAGAGTTTCACGGAGAATCGTGAGGACCCCCCCAAAGACGTATTATTTCAGCGTATGCACTCAACCACGTCTAACTCGACGCGCATACCTCGCGATGCTGAGGGTTTTCGAGATACATCTTACAACTCCAACCACATCATACCGCAGGAGGGTGAAAATAGGGGAACATCTTCCTTAGAAGCGCAAATGTATGAGGATGTGTGTGAACGAGGAGTGCACCCAACGCAAGCCAACAGGCTTATCAGAGGCATCTTTGAAGCTGGGGATGAACAACGAGCCATCGAGATTATTCGACACTTTGATCACCTCGTTTCGGAGGGGAGTCCCCGGGTCTCACGGAATGCTCCGGGTTTTCTCTTTCGGGCGCTGGAAAAGCCTCAAGAATTCGCGCTGCCACAAGAAAACGTTCGGGGAAGACATTCCTGGAAAGAGGGTCGAGAAGATTCCCATAGAGCAAATAGCAATCAGCAGGCAAATTACTCAAAAAAGACCCTCGTCTCTCAAAATGGAGGGGATACAGACCTTGCGTTGCAGACAGAGTATTTGAAGGAGAGAAAGAGAGAGATTGCTCGACTGAGAGGGGAAGTTGAACCGTCCATTCTTGAGAAGTTGGAAGGTGAGGTTCGAATTGCACTTGAAAAAATCAAAGGATTAGTCACGGAGTCTGGATTCGAGGAAACTGTTCAACATGGGATAGACGAAAAAATTGCCAAGTTGTGTGTCGTTCCATCTTTTGACGAATGGCTTCGGACACGAAAGAAATAGTCTCCCTGCTTTTGTGCTATTTTCATAATAACAGTTACGATTCGCTTTCCCGTACGGGTGACGACAAAGGTGGCATACCTCTTGTAACCTCTTGCTGAACGCTTGCACGGGATATGCTATGAAAGTTGATTACCACGGGACAGTAAGACCACTCCAGAAGTTCATGATGGGTCCTGCCGTAGAGAATAAACAACGGCAATCTGAAGGCACTCCGTTTACCCGAGTCCTCGGTGATTTACACCCTAAATCTCTGGAAAATAACAATAAAGTCCAGAAGGAGGCGGTCTCTCACAGTCAAACTGTTGAGGCTAAACCCTTCACCGAGGGACCCATGGCACACTATTCTTTTCAGACTCCAGAGTTCCTTACCGAGGAACTCTCACCCCGCACGCTGGAGATGCCTAAAATCGCAGAAAATGACGCTTCGGGTGTCAAATCTCCGACGCTGCTCTCAGTGAAGCGATTATCAAAGTCAGAGGAGAGTGCCGTTGATGTGTACGCATCCAAAAAGGAGCGTGTGGCTCAAGTCGAGAATCTTGTAAAGGAGGCGGGAGCTCAGCACGGTATTGACCCATCGTTGGGGATGGCGGTTGTCTCTATAGAGTCGGCGTTTAATCCGAGAGCACTCAGTACCGATGGACACTTCTCAAAGGGACTGTTTCAGCTCCTCGACTCCACGGCTGAGACTATCATTAAGCGAGATGGTTTAGAGGACTCGTATTCACCGTACGAGGCTACGCAAAATGTAGACTTGGGAGTTCGGTATTTGCGATACCTTCATGACCTCTTAACGAAAGAGACGACCCTTTCAAATGGTATGAAGGTACATCCGACGGCAAATTCCACCGACCTGGAAAAACTTGCCGTGGCAGCATTCAACGCGGGTGAGGGGCGGGTAGCAGCATCTCAGTCAGCAGCTATCAAGGCAGGCGAAGACCCTTCGGTGTTTGCGAATGTACTGCGATATCTTCCAGAAAGCACTCAGGAATATGTTTCAAAAGTCATGCAGGAAAAGAAACAATTCATAGCTATGCCCCCCAAGTTGTAACCGCGACTTTCATCACTAGTAGCTGATATTGGCAAGCCTCTTGCTCAAGTCCAATCAACACAGGGAGAGCGGGTCATTATTTCCCCAACGGAACTCTGTCATTGAGTAGTTGTGTTGTAGTTAAGCGTTGTAGAGCGGGAAACAGGATTTTTATTTCTGCCATGGAGAGAAGGCATGACGATTAATATTCGCACCAACATTGCTGCATTAGGAGCTCAGAGGAATCTTTCACAATCTTCGGGCCTCTTGCAAACTTCATTTGAGAGACTATCTTCTGGACTTCGAATCAATCGAGCTCGTGACGATGCGGCTGGTTTGGCGATTGCTGAAGCACTTCGAGCGGATGCTCGTATCGCTTCGGTCGGTATTCGAAATGCCTCGGACGGAGTATCGATTATCTCTATTGCCGACCAGGCAATTGGTCAAATAGGGAGCGTACTCACTCGTCTCGCAGAACTCGCAGAACAATCAGCGAACGGTGTGTATGGGAATACGCAACGCTCGGCGCTACAGAACGAGTTTGATGCACTCGTTGAAGAGATGGAGCGAATCGCTCTTACTACCGAATTCAACGGCTTAAAGTTACTGAGTGGAAATCAACAAGTAACCTTTCAGGTTGGATTCGATGGAACTTCTCTCTCTCAGGTAACCTTTTCAGGAGTCGGAGCGACGTTGCAAGCACTTGGCCTTGCAGGTACCGGTACCTCAACAATGCTATATTCTATATCTGGGGCTACGTCAGAGGCTTCTCAATCAGCAGCCCGTCTCACCATCGATGCTATTAACAGCGCTATTACCTCTGTTACCCGTAACCGAGGTACGCTTGGAGCCGCGGAAGCAAGACTAGAAGTCGCTGTGAATAACCTCCAAGTAGCGAGAGAGAACTTCCAAGCGGCTGAGAGTAGAATTCGAGATGTGGATGTCGCTCAAGAATCAGCAGAACTTACCAGACTCAGTATTCTACAGCAGGCAGGAGCTGCGGTCTTAGCACAGGCGAATGCGCAGCCACAGCTAGCACTACAGTTACTAAACGGATAACGGACGGCCTGTATTAGGGATAGTCTAAGTCAAAGGATTGAATCATGAGCTTAAATATACGTACTAACCTCGCATCAATTAATGCGCAGAGATCATTAAACTCTTCGAGTAAAGGTCTCCAGACTGCTTTTGAGCGGCTCTCGTCCGGTCTTCGCATCAACCGTGCGATGGATGATGCCGCAGGACTGGCAATCGCAGAGAATCTGAAAGCAGATGCTCGAGTCGCCTCTGTTGCTATGCGAAACGCGTCTGATGGTATTTCGATTGTTGCTATTACTGATGGCGCTATCTCCTCTATTACCAACGTTCTCAGTCGACTAGCTGAGCTAGCTGAGCAGTCTGCTAACGGTGTATATGGGAATGATCAACGCTCAGCGATTCAGCTCGAGTTTAACGCCCTCATGAGCGAAGTAGAGCGAATTGCTCATACTACCAAGTTTAACGGGTTAAACCTCTTAAGCGGTGGCAGTCAGGTTACGTTTCAAGTCGGTTTTGATGGAACCTCGATCTCGCAGGTGACATATTCAGGCGTGCAGGCCACATTGGAAGCCATGGGGCTTGCCGATGCAGGCTCCTCAATACCTGCCTTCTCAATTCAAGGCTCTACATCACTTGAGTCTCAATCAGCGGCTCGACTTGCACTCGATGCTATTAATGCTGCGATAAGCAGTGTCACCCGAAGTAGGGGAACACTTGGTGCAGCAGAGAGTCGACTTGACCTCAGTATTCGGAATCTCCAAATAGCGAGGGAAAACTTCAAAGGTGCAGAATCTCGAATTCGTGATGCGGACATTGCTGAAGAATCTGCAGAGCTCACAAGACTCACAATTCTCCAGCAGGCAGGAACTGCAATACTTGCTCAGGCGAATCAGCAACCATCACTTGCTCTACAGCTTCTTGGTGGCTAAGTTCGTACGAGCCGTATGTGAGTCGATTAAAAGGTATTTTTCGATGGAACCGTTATTCGTTTAGGATGCGGGGAGTCTGAGGATTTTCCTTGAGCCCATTTTGGCGAACGATCTCTAACTCAGATGCGGTGAGCAATCCGGTTTGGAAAAGCCGCAGATACTCATCACTCAGACTAGTACCAAATATTGCGTAATCATCAGTGTTTATGGTGACCTTCATCCCGGCTCTTATCATTGCAGCGACGGGATGGCTGGCATAGTCGTCTACAACTCTCAGCGCTACATTACTCGCAGGACATACATTGAAGGTAACGTTTGAGGCTGCAAGAGTACTCAGTACGGCATCATCTTCTGCAGTGCGAATACCGTGTTGAATAGCATTTGGTTGAAACTGTTCATACTCGTGCAGCACTCGAGAGGCCGAGCCTACTTCTCCAGAGTGAATTTTTATCTTTAAGCCTTGGTTCTTGGCCTCTTGCAAGTACTGAGTAAAGTGAGAGATCTCATGGGCAAGCTCATCACCATATAGGTCAATGCTCTGGAAGTAACCCGCTGCAAGCGCTTTTGCTGCATTCTCTCTCCAAAAGATGTCATCGGTTTCACGCGCAAGTCCTAACTCCGGTCGGACGGTAATATGTTCACGATTCTGTGATACAATATCATCGAAGAGAATGATGAACTCATCCCACGATAGGCCTATCGTGGGA
>JBMTVV010000042.1:0-9560 GCA_049451755.1 Bdellovibrionota bacterium | reverse complement strand
TATAAAGGCGATGAGCAGGAGAATAAGCCCTGGCGTAGAATGCTCAACTCCCATCTATCTTCTTGCCTCCAAACATGTAATCAGCTTCTCGTAACCATCATCACTTTCCATAATGCGCAGAACCGTCTGTACCTTACCAGAGCCAAAAAAACAGCCAAGAAGAGGTGCGGAGCAGAGCGTCGCCTGACCAAGGATGGCACGGAGCGGGCGATGTGCTTCAAGAAAGAAAATGGCAAGCGCTATGAGTCCACGCTCTTGAACACCGTTCGCTAGCTTTTCTAAAATATCGCCTATTTCATCATCTGTGAGCTCGTTCGGCGAGACCGGTGAGGACTCTATGGAATAAGAGATGGAGCCAATAGAATCTATGGGAGAACGATTGCTCATTGATCCTGCTCTCTTTCTTGCAACTCACGAAGGTCTCTCACATAGGCCTGCTTCCTTTCTCGAATATCGAGCGGTTCCGGCCAAGCCTTCAGAGAGCGTATTTCGTTGCGGAAATCTTCTCTTTGCATCCTTATCCTGCTGATATGCTTGTCAACATCACGGACATCCTGCTCTAATTTTTTAATCGTATCTTCTTGGCCGATGAGTTGCGCATCTCGCGTCAGTGTATCATGGGCTCTTTCAATTCGTTCGCGTTCATCTTGAAGCTGCTCTAGCTGCTGCCTGAGCAGACTGATACGCCTTCTTACCACCTCAGAGTTTTCAATCGGGGCGAGGAAGAAACTATTTCGATTTACCTGATACATACTCGAATCCCCTTCTGAATTCTCTTCACTGAGCACGAGTTCTTCTACCTCCCCAACTTCAGCAGATACGCGCATTGCCCATAGAGAATGAGATTCTTCACCTACTGTTTTATTTTGTTTTACTACTACCCCCTTCCCAGCAATCCACCGTCCATCATCCAATAAAAGATAGCCTTCGATATCCCCCGAAACATCTTTATCCTCCAGGTGAGCAACAATAAGTCGAGTGGAACTTGTCTCCAACTTCCCTTGAGCCTCTTCCGCACTCGCTAATATATCGGTACATATCGTTGTGAAAAAGAAGAGGGCTTGTGTGCACGAGAGAAGATATCTCATCTGGAGTCCTCCGAATGGAGATGAGAAGAATCGCTTCTCTCCGATAGATTACTATCCATTGAGCCACTAGCATCTTGCGGAAGAGAAAGACTTAAATATCCTCCTCCTTCTGCAAGAATATACCTTTCTTCAAGGCTCCTGAGTTTTCGTGATACACCGATCACCTCACCATATTCCTGTACACTCCTCGCAAAAAATAGCTTTTCAGCCTCCTGCTGAAGCTCTTTTGACTCCTCTTCTAATTGTACCTTTTGATGTTCAAGCTGAGTCATCAACTCTTCGAGCCTCTTGATACCCGTGGCACGAAGAGTATCAACATCAAGTACTCGCTCTGCCAAGGCATCCACCTCTTCAGCAAAAGACTGAAGAGATATCTGTGCATGCTCTAACTCTTCAGAGAGCATATGCCCCTCTACGACAAGCGACGCTTGTAATAAGAGAGTCTTGTCATCGAACTCATTTTCAGCTGCCCTCGTCGAAGAGGCGACCTCAGTGAGCATCCAGCTTCCGAGCGTACCACTCTTGATCTCGAAGATATCACCTCGCACCGACGGTGCTTCTTGTGGTCCCCATTCTGCTTCACTAAACCAGAGAAAGTGGCTTGCTCCGGTTGACATCTGAATGGGCAGATAGCGAGCATCTTCGGCGTTGCGTAGAGGAAGAAAGGTGCCATGGTTCGTCTTCTGAGAGGGATTCGGAAGGAGAAGCTTGTACTCTTCCCCATACTTTTTGATCATAAATGTATTCGGCAGCTCTAATCCATCCTTTTTCTGCCACGTAATCTGACCAATGTACTGCCCGTCTGGTAAGACCGGAAACGACCGCTCTGGTGCCAGAACCAAGAAATAGACACCCGTCAGTATCAGTGAAAAAAGGGCTCCTGCTAAAAAGGCCCCGGGGAAATGGCGTAAGGTGCGAAACATAGTCTCTAAGAGTACGCTGACGAGCAAAACCCTGCAAGATTTGGCAGTGAGCATTTACCCGTATTCTTCTCACTGACCGGTCCCCATCCTTCACAGACATGAAGTAGCGGCCTTCCTGGGCGAATTGCTAGTATACCAAGCTTCAAAACGTTTAAGAGGGAAATGTGCACCAGGGAATAGAGGCAGGGAAAAGTATCGTTTCTTTCTTGTAAAGACTTTGGCTTTCAGGTTTTCATAGTAAGGAGTGCTATGTGTCTTTAGCTTTTCGAACCCAGTACGCAGGATTAGAATAAAAATTACTTTAGAATACGAACACGGACATAGTGCATATACGACAATCGTATGTGATGACTCGGCGCGAAGGCAAAAACGTATGGAACAGACTCTTGATACTTCCCCTGTCCTACTCCACTCACATGATTTTGAATCTCAACGAATGCTCAGTGTTCTAAAGAGACGTGCGCTTGTAGTTCCTGAACAGCGCCATTCGGAGCTGGCTACCGCTACAGGTGTAAGCGCTCTCCGACTACAACATGTCTTACCGACGAATAGTCTTTGCCTCATTTCATGCACGAACCGATATCAGGGGTTCTGGAATATCCTCCTCGTGCTAGACAAGCTGTACTGGGGGTCCGCACTCATCCTCTCAGATCCCCAGATACTTGAGACGACATTCGCTCTCGTCGAACATTGCGAACAGAGGCTTTTCCCGCACCTCGAGCACCAAGATCGGAATTCTCATCGGTCGCACTCCAAGCGTTCTCTCTCAAATCTGACAGCCCATGCTCCACTGACCCACCTCCTTCAGTGGATCGCCTCCACTGAACCTCAAAGAGCGCTGCGTAGTAACGCAGCAAAAAGGCAGTATCGAGGCATAGAGGCACAAAGTTTAAGGAATATTCAACTCGGTCTTCAGGATGTGAGGCAAGAAGCAGAACTCCTACCAGAAGTTCACAGAGATATTGTTCAGGGAAATATCGACGGTGCAATTCAGTATGCCATCGAACTCAATCCTCATATGAAGAGCTTAGATCTACGGAGCGCACTATCATCGCATCACACAGACAATACGCAACAATGATTCAATAACGCTTATGAACCTCAACGAACCGACATCATCTGGTCACCATATTATTATCAGAATCGATGAACCTTCACTCTCAACAGAGACTCGTGATTTTTTGCACTCAGTGCGGCCAGTTGGAGTACATTTTGGCAAGAACGCATTTCTCGCCGAAGAACCATATCCAGTATGGCTCAAACAACTTACATTCTTGAGAGCTGAGATACTAAAGGCTACCGGTCACGAAAAAATGATTTGGGCACTCGATCACGAGGGTGGCAGAGTCATTCGGACCCCTCTGCCAATAACGCGATTTCCATACGCGCTCAACTGGAGAGACTTGTCCGAGGCCGTCGGAAGCGCAATGGCAGAAGAACTGCGCTCGCTTGGAATCAATCTCAGCTTCGCGCCGTGTCTTGATATCTTCTCAAATCCAAACAACACCGTGATTGGTCCACGAAGTTTTGGGAGCACAATAGAAGAAGTTTCCCAAAGGGGGAAGAACTTTATCCTCGCATTGGAACGGGGGGGAGTGATCGCCACCGCGAAGCACTTTCCCGGACACGGTGATACCATCGAAGACTCGCACTTCGAACTTCCCTCGCTATCGCTCACCGTCGAAGATCTACTCGAACGAGAAATTATTCCGTTTCTACCAAGCACGGGTATCGAGCTAAAAGTCATCATGCTTGCCCATATCCTATTTCCAGCTCTGGACGAGGACTATCCCGCGTCACTATCATACACACTGGCACACGATCTCCTAAGGGATCGCTTAGGGTATACGGGAATTGTCATAACAGATGACCTTGATATGAAGGCCATCTCTGGTCGATTCTCCCCCGCAGAAATAGCCCACCAACTCATACGGTCAAAAGTCAACTTTGCTCTCTTCAACCACAGCCTCACTCATGCGGCCGACGTAGCATCAGACATGGATCTCTTACTACAAGACTCACAAGGTGATGGCTCCCGTATTACCGAACATAATAGACAATTTATACAGCAGCTTCCTGATAATGGTGTGACACCTCTTTCAGAAGAGACCTTTTCTAAACATGCACAGCTTGCCAAACAGATTGGAGAACAGTTCTCCGTCACTATAAAGGAGTTTACTGGTGCTTGAACCAAAACCGCTTACCATTCTAGAGCATGAGATCACATCTGAGGATATTCGAGTTGGAATTGTCCTCCGAGAAGATCAGAAAGAAGTGATACACATTACGGTAAAAACACGGTTGCTCTGTAGGGGCATTGACGACCAGGCTTGTACCTCCATCGAGGCAATACTGGAGAGAGGCGCATACACGGTACAAGCACAGGCGTCTCTCCTCACCATTGAAAACCAGTTCGGTGAGATACTGCTCACAACTCCGTCCTTGTATATCCAGCCAGAACAGGAAACGTTTCCACATCCGTCACTTATGATAGCACCAATTGTCGCTGGCAGAAGCTTTCACTGGAAAAAGGAAATAGAGGCAGATTTTCCAGGAGCCTTTGAACTAACAGCTGTTGAGGGGAACGTCGAAATAGTAAACGTGCTTCCATTTGAACAGTACCTTGCATGTGTCGTGGTTTCAGAAATGTCCTCCGGTACCCCAATTGAATTTGTAAAGGCGCAGACTATAGCGGCTCGTAGCTGGGCGAAATGCTTCATTAATGAGAAGCACCCTGGCGCTACCTATCAATTATGTAACGACGATGACTGCCAACGATATCATGGGGTCACATTCGCTTCAGAAGAATCACTACGGGCATCTCTCGACACCGCCGGTCAGTATCTTGTTTCTCGTCAGGGTTCCATTATTCCAGCGTACTACTCTAAATGCTGCGGAGGAATCACTGAAGAGCTCGAGGATTGCTTAGGCTTTGCCGCTCACGGCATCGCTTCTGTGACTGACGGGGTAACAGTGACACATATCGGTGCGATTGAAGACTGGATATCAAGAGACTTCAAAGGAGAGCACGAACTTTTCTGCGGAGGATCCGCAGATGTCTTGCTTGCGAATCTTGGTGGGGTTGATGATGTCGGAGAGTATTTTCGGTGGACTCACGAAGAGAGCAAAACTTCGATTGCATCCTATCTGAACGAGAGAACAACTGTTACTGATGCCCTAGCCGTGATAGCTCTCATACCTCTTAGACGAGGGAAGTCGGGTCGAATTCATGAGATGGAATTTACATACGAGACAACATCGGGAGATGTTCGAACCTACGTGAGCCCAACGCAATACGAAATTCGATCGTTGCTACATGCCTCGTTTCTCTACAGCAGCGCTATCAGTATCCAGGAAAAATCGGATTCATTCGTATTTCAAGGTGCAGGATGGGGTCACGGAGTTGGGCTCTGTCAGATTGGGGGCATGTTTCAAGCCATTGCTGGCAGAACCTACCAAGACATTTTGACACTCTACTTTCCCGAGTCGACTCTTAAGACCCTCTACTGAATTTCAATTCCATGCATGACCTCAGTCTGGACGTCGTCAATCTCTACTCAAAAAACGTAATAGATAGTGATGCGGGAGGCACACTACTCACTCACCTTCCCAATGACTCTTGCAGGGCAACCAGCGACTACTGTTTTGGCTGGCACATTCTCTCGCACAAGTGAATGAGCTCCCACCACCGCACCTTCTCCGATCGAGACTCCGTCGAGTATTGTAGCTCGCGCTCCTATCCATGAACGCTCTCCAATCATAACACCACCACGATTTTCCATTGTGCCTGCTATAAATGATTGCGTTGCATCATCCCACTCGTGATTACTTGGCCCGATGTAGGCATATGCCGCAATGAGCACTCCCCTCCCAATGGTGATACCGCTCTGAGTTGCTATTCGAGCGTGCGTGCCGATATTCACTCCGTCTCCCATGCGAACGTCACCGCCCTTCGCTGCGATAATCGAACTCCTACCGATACAACTATGGTCCCCAATCTCAATCGAACTTCCCTTACGACAATCAAGTATTACATCATCATCAATAAGCACCTTATGCCCAAAGCACATGCTCGATGGATTTCGAACAACAACACCTCTGCCGATATAGGGCCGCGCACCACACTCCCCAAAAAGCGTTCGATAGGCCACACTTCGAAACCCAAGACCTGCCAATCCGGGAAGGATACTTCCAATACCTGTGATACATTCGTACCACAGCAAAGCTCCTAAACCCTGCTTTCCGACTGCAACTTCACGATACAGGGTCAGCCCCCCCTCTTGGGTAACTCGTTTTTGCTGTTCAGTGAGAAGAGGAACAGATTCTTCCTTCATCGTTGAGCGTGCTCCGAAAAAACTATCTCATTCATCGAGAGATGAGATTACGATAGCGCAATAACGCAATTATCGTAAGTGAATCTCGAATGCTGCCGTTATCTACCATTTCATAGGCATCTTTGAGCGGTATCCTTTTAACCTCAAGGATTTCAGTCTCTTCAGGATGCGCAGTGCCAAACTCCAACTCAGTAGCGAGAAATACATGTGCCACCTCATTAGTCCGAGTATTCGCAATGTGAAATGGGGGACCCAGTGGACGGAGGTGATGAGAGGTAAGGCCAGCCTCTTCTTTCAACTCACGAACTGCCGCCTGGAGAGGAGTCTCTCCCTCCTCAATGGCTCCCTCGATGAGTTCCCATGTGTACTCATGCACCGGATAACGGTCCTGTCCTATCAAAATAAGTTCCTGTGCCTCAGTGACGGCGAGAACAACTACCGCATCTGGTAGCTCGAGCCATCCGTATATACCCTCCCCACCTGCTGGAGTGATTACTCTATCCTCACGAAGCTTCATCCATGTATTTTCATAGACAAGTCGTGATGACAGCATCTCCCAGCTAGGGACGAGCGTCTGCCTTCTCGTTATGGGACTATCAGTCATGACTCTTTCTCCGAAATGCGATTGAAATTCAATGCGGCTTAGGAGTGCACGTACGCATACTCCTATCAATCAGTAGATATGACTCCTAGAGAATATGCAATTGTCGACACCCATCTCCGTCTATCAGAGGACAACGAGACGCCACCTATGCCTCTATATATCAAGCTGTAATACGTCTTCTTGGCTCTCGCTTTCTACCGGATCCGAACTCTCTGAGTGTATCTCTGTTACCACCGTCTCTTGGCTCGGATGCTTCTTGGCACGATGTCCTTGCGCTGTTCCCGTTTCAGAACGAGACTTCATATCTTTTCTGCTAGTACTGACTGAACGATCCTCCGCCAACTTGACACGAAGCCGAAGATTATTGGCACTATCAGCGTTCTGAAGTGCTTCCTGAAGTGAAATTTTTCCGGATGTGTAGCAATCGTAGAGAGACTGATCAAATGTCTGCATGCCCTGATTAGTGCTCTTTTCCATTGCTTCTTTTAATTCTGCGATCTGCGCCTTATGAATCAGATCTTTGACTCGAGGACTATCAAGCAATAGCTCGACTGCTGCAACACGATTTCCATCTATACCCTTCACGAGTCGCTGACTCACTATTGCTCTCAGATTGAGACTCAACTGAAGATAAACCTGTTGATGGCGATCGCTTGGAAAGAAGTTAATAATGCGCTCCATCGCCTGATTCGCATTATTACTGTGTAACGTCGCGAAGCAGAGATGACCCGTCTCTGCAAATGTGATTGCAGCTTCCATCGTCTCAGTATCACGAATCTCGCCAATGAGAATAACATCAGGCGCTTGCCGTAATGAATTTTTTAGGGCGAGCTGATAACTTTCCGTGTCAACTCCTACCTCTCGTTGGGTTACAATTGATTTTTTATGATTGTGAATAAACTCAATTGGATCTTCAATCGTAATAATATGCCCCGCACTGTGCTCGTTCCTATGATCAACGAGCGCTGCTAGCGTAGTCGATTTTCCAGAACCAGTTGCTCCCACGACAAGCACAAGCCCCCGCTTCGTCATAGCGACATCCTTCAGAGGAGCCGGAAGCCCTAGATCATCTAGCGTCAAAATATCCGTCCGAATTTGTCGAACAACGACTCCAACACAGGCTCTCTGTATGAATACGTTGACTCGAAATCGTCCAAGAGCCGGATAATACAAAGAGAGATTCATCTCATTGAACTCATCGAACTCCCGCTGTTGGCGATCATTCATGACACTGTATGCAAGCTCCCGTGTTTCTTCTGCGGTAAGGCAGCGATTGCCAGCAGGTCGTATAGTGCCATTAATGCGATACATCGGTGGGCTATCGACTGTCAGATAGAGGTCTGATGCACTGTGCTCACTCATCAGCGCCAAGAGCTTACTCATTTCAATCATAGCAGCCATTCTCCCTCTTCATATGTTCTCAGAGTACCTTCCTCTCGCCCTAGCGCTTGCCATGGTGAGTATCAAACAGATCTGGCTTTCCAAGCTTTTCAATAGCAGTTGCTTCCGTAATGAGATTACGATCCACGAGGTCGAGCATATGCATTTCCAGCGTTTGCATACCAACACCCTGTGATGTCTGCATAGTACTCGGCAGCTGATGTATTTTCCCCTCACGAATAAGGTTGCGAACTGCAGGAGTTCCGAGAAGGATTTCGAGTGCAGCGACACGACCCCCACCCACTTTCTTACACAGGGTCTGAGTAATGATTGCCTGAACAGATTCCGCAAACATGGCTCTGACTTGCGCTTGTTGTTCCGGGGGAAACACATCGATAATACGGTCAGCCGTCTTCGGCGCACTTGAGGTATGGAGCGTTCCAAAAACGAGATGTCCAGTCTCGGCTGCTGTCAATGCAAGCTGAATCGTTTCCAGGTCCCTCATCTCCCCAACCAGGATAATGTCAGGATCCTCTCGCAGCGCTGCCTTCAGAGCGTTCTTGAATGAATGTGTATGTGCCCCGACCTCTCGTTGGTTAATAAGACTCTTTTTCGAACGATGAACAAATTCAATTGGATCTTCTACGGTTAAGATATGTTTCTCATACGTGGAATTAATGAAATCAATCATCGCTGCTAACGTCGTGGATTTCACAGAACCAGTGGGACCAGTAACGAGTACAAGTCCCTTTTCTCGAATAGAGACTTGTCTGACAACCGGAGGAAGATTCAACTCTTCAAGTGAGAGAATCGTAGTGGGGATTTGACGAAAGACTGCCGCCAGTCCTCGATTCTGTCTAAAAACATTCACTCGAAATCGAGCGACATCTCCGAGTTGCATTGAAAAATCAAGTTCGCTGTGCTCCTCGAATGACTTTCGCTGCGCGTCGTTCATAATATCATATATCATTGCTTGGGTCGTCTCAGAGGCAAGCGAAGCTGCCTTAATTTTTTTCATGGAACCGTGAACCCGTACCATGGGAGGCTCTCCAGCAGTAACGTGGAGATCTGAAGCATCGTTTTGAACCGCGAACTGGAGTAGCGTTGTGATATCCATGGTATATTCCCGCAAGGTCTACCTAAGAATCATCGGCAGATTCCAGGAATCTATTAACGCTTGAGCAAAAACCACCCAATAAAATTCTCGTATCAGCAGATTCTGCTGAAGCGG
>JBMTVV010000041.1:0-9666 GCA_049451755.1 Bdellovibrionota bacterium | reverse complement strand
TACGTTGCCGTATACTCTCGAAAGTATGAGCTCATATCCCAGTCAGGATTTATCTCTACAGAAAACTCCATTTTCGGCTTTGAATATTTCAATGTTATTTCCGCTCGTGTGCCCATCCGTGATGAGTCAGAAACCGTTGTAAGGAAATCATCAATGGTAGTATCATTCGGAAAGCCGGCGCTCTTCCACCGTTCCTCAGCGAGTAGTTGTTTTGCGTCTGTTTTTGAAATTGTTTCTTCAAGGAGCGAAGAGAGAGTATCTTCAATGACTTTGGGATCGACACTCCCTTCACATACTCTTGAAAATTCCTCTTTGAAGGCATCTGGATCTATCGTACCAACTCGTGCTGCGCCATTTCCGAGACCCCACCGTGAAGCAGGCGGAAGAATACCGGCTTCAAAACGGCTACTGATGACACCACGAAGAATGTTTTGTTTCGCTTGTAGCAAGAAGTAGTCAGGACAGTGCTCTGTGACAAAATCGTAGAGGAGACGTTTTTCCTGTACCATACCAGCGACGAGATCTGCTACTCGATAGGTTGCTGGAACGGAGGTTTTCTCATCAAGCGCTTGGAGTGTCTCATAGTATTCAGCAAGTTTCTCAGTATCACCAATGGCATATGCAAGTTGTGCCTGGGGAATTGAGCCATCTGCATTCCGTTTTGTCCAATCGCTTGTCTGCTCATCTTTTGAGAGCATAAAGTCGCAACACCAGTAGAGGCCGTCACGGAGTCCGACTCTCACGATATCTGGTCGTAAACGCTTTAACTCCTGTATCGTGTCAATGACACCGCGAGGATAGAGTCCTTCTCGAGCGAGTACTGAGCGCTCGAAGTGCTCGTTTTGAATGATGAGCATACGTGCACTTTGACTGTGTAAGACTTCTGCGAGAGGACTCATATCATGATAGAGCGTCACTCCATCCTCACTTCTTCCTCGTACTGCATCAAAGACATAGTTCTTCTTCGCCTCCCAATCAGTGAAGGTGTAAAGACACGCTTTTTGAGGTATCTCAAGGGTTGTTTCAATATCAAAAGCGAGAATTCCGGATTGCTTTGCTCCAAGTTCTCGACTGAATCGCCTAATTGTTTCTGGAGTATTCGCGATGATGGTCTCAAATCGTGGGGTATAAGACGGTGATGGCTCTACGAGGGGCTCAGTAAGATTTTCTACTGTATGCTCTCGTGTGATGACTGGCGCTATCTGGCGAATGAGAATCCCTACCTCTTCATGTGGCAACTGGTGATGTACTAGCTCTCCTATGACATGAATTTGTTTGCTAGGCATCAACTCTTCAGCGAGCGACGATGGAGCGAAAAAACCTGTTATTTTCTGGGAGCCATCGCTTAAGATCACACGAACGTGGTCTTGGTGAGTGGTGAGAGACTCAACCGTGAGGTTCTTAACAAGGAACTGTGGTGCGATACTATCTGGCTCAGCCGCACGGTATGCTCGAATTTGGGTTTCGAGTCGGTATGTTACTTCAGAGAGCCTCAGTTCCGTATCCGCGAGGCTCGTAGTATCGCGTTGCGGAGAAAAGTCGAGATGACAACTATTGAGTCTGAGCTGAGTGGAATCTGCGTGCGATGTAAGCAAGGAAAAAATATTTTTCGCTACTCGGAGATCCGAAGCCGTCAGCAGATTCATAACCTCAGTAGCATGGCCCTTATCGATGGCTGATTTAAGAAAGGGACGAATAAGGTGTTGTAGTTCATGAGGAGTATAGTGTTTTGGTCCGATGAGTCCGTTTTTTAGGACCAAGAGCCCTGGAAGGTCTTCGGGAGTATTATTCATGCATTGGGTAGCGTGAATGGCAAATGCTTCTTCAAATCGATCTAACACGCCTTCTGGTCGAATAGCGAGTGCGGCGAGTCTGATATTTTGCTCCCACGGAAATGAGATTCCAAGCTGCTTTTCGGCTTGAGTATTCAGATATCTCGAGATGAGAAGTGCCATTCGCTCTGGATGCGTTCCACTGATAACGAGGTGATTCTCTGAAGTCCACTCTGCTTGATAGGCGGGATGTAGCGAATGAAACTTCTCAAGGTGTACAGTGACAGAGCTAGGTAACTCTGAAGCTGTTGTTACATGCATGTGGTTAAGGGATGACTGCACTATTGCGCACGCAACCACACTTTCTATCGATTTATCGTGAGTGAGGGTAAGAGTACCTCGATGCCGTATGCGTTCCAGAAGAACGTCAGTTGCTTCAACGAGTGCTTTCCACTTTTGTACATCCTTTGCTGGTCCGGAATGATTTCGAGACTTGCTGGTTGCAGTAGTGTCTTCGCTGACTCTAGTGAGTGACCGCGAGCGGCGAGAACACGCGCAAGTGGAGCTTTTCGGTCGAGCTTTAGTGCTATTGCGTTAGCCACCTCCTCATTCTGCTCTCGCATTTCTATGTCAGAAGTAATTTCAACTGATATATTTTCTTCCGAAAGTGACTTGGTATGAGAGGTTACAGTCGCATCACTCGGTTGGAGTTGACGATTATTCACTTTGCGGGGCTCAATACGAGCAAGATGTAATATCTCGTCTTTCATGAAACTGTTTACGGAGCGTATTGGCGTTACCTGACTACCAGCCCTCCGTGTCCAAGAAGGTACGACATTGGCGGAGCAACGACTGTAAACGCGTGTTAGTTCGAGAAAAGTATAGGCAGCTGAGTGGGCTAAGCAATTTTTTCGGAGCCGTCAGAGGTGAGTTCTGCTGATATCAACTCATATCATCGTGCTGAGAGTACGCGGTACATGAGAGGTTCCATCAACAAGATATGGAGGAAGAAAGTCGAGAATTATTGGCTCCTTATGCTTTGAAGATCGCACTATGAGACGGATATAGCGCAACGAAGAAAACGAAAGTTAAAAAATATGAGGTAAATTTTACTAAGAATCTAACCCCTCGTACCATGAGTGGCTCTGAAAGGAGCTAGCACTGCATGGTCGAACACTCTTCCGACGAGTATCGCAATAAGAGTCGGACTCAGCACTCTCACGGTAACCAGTCACACATTCAGCGTGGTCTCTTTGAACCTCCGAGGGAAGCGTCTCTACAGCCCGTCAGCCAGCTTATTGCCTCTGCCGCACGAGCGCAGATTCCAGCAGCCATTACCCCACAAATACGTGTGCGCACGCCTTATCCAGAGACCTCTCAAGCGATTCAGGATTACTATCACTTTTCTCACTCGCTTGCACCGAAGGTATTAGCCGCTCGAGGATATACCGTTGATGGTGACTTGGATTTTCGACTGAACCCCTCCTTAGAGAGCCTTCCTGACATCCGCGAGATGAAAAATGGTCAGGCAATTATCTCTCACATCACAGAGTGCGTGCTTCAACAGCGGCCACTCATGATCGCCACGGACTTCGATAACGATGGAATCGTCTCCAATATGATAGCGACTGATATGCTCAAAGCTGTCGGCTTTCGTAATATGCACTCCGCGCTCCCCATCCGAGAAGAAACCGGATACGGGCTCAGTGAGAAATTTTTTTGGAAGCAGCACGCGTTGATGCAGAAGCGATTCGGCAAAGGGCCGATGTCGATCCTGACTGCTGACTTTGGAACGACAAACAAGCGAGAAATTACGCTAGCGCAAAAAGAAGGATACTGGGTTGGTGTTCTCGATCATCATCACGTGGGTGATGTTGACTGTCCCGCTATATTGGGGAATCCCGGACAGACAGGATGTGGCTTTGAGGGGAATGTCCTCGCTGCAAATGGGCTGATGCTTCTGACCATGTTTGCCGTTCACGATGAGCTGAAAAAGAGAGGAGCGATAAGGGAGAGTATGTCATTGAACGACTATCTCGTTCCAGCAGCCATTGCGACTATTGCTGACTGCGTGCCGCTGCGAGGGGCAAGCTGGACAATCGCATACCATGGTCTTCGGATGTTTGAAGACTCACCATTTCCGGTCTTTCGTGAAATGCTCGCTACTCGTGGGGTTCAAGGAACCCCATCGGGTACAGATTTAAGTATGTTGATCGCTCCAATGATTAATGCGGCAGGTCGACTCGGAGATGCGAATTTTATGATTGAAGCTCTCTCTGAGCGTCAAGTTGGACCGGCACGGGCTACCGCAGAGCATCTTTTTTCATTGAACAAGAAGCGACAAGAGATTGAAGCCATGATGTTACATGGTGCTCTCATGTCGCTCCCGAAGAATCCCGAAGATCTCCCACGATTTATCTGTCTCATGGATGATGCATTTGAGGAGTCGAATGGCGCCATGCACGGATTTCACAAAGGAGTTGTTGGAATCGTAAGTCAGCGACTCGTAGAGCGGTATTTACGGCCAGTGGTATTATTTGCGAACTATGATGGCGAGGCATCAGGATCTTTTCGTACCATAGAGGAATACAACCTCATCGCGAATCTTGAGAAGTTACGAGAGCGCTTCTTGAAGGTCGGGGGACATCCAGCAGCCGCTGGTGGAACGATAGAGGCAGCGCGGTTTCGTGAGATTGCAGAGCTGCTCAACGAGAGTGTTCGACACGATCTTGGCGCTGAATATACCCCACCTTCTTTTGATGTCGATGCCATCTGCACCCTTCGAGACCTCACGCCGCAAGCAGTCAGTGAATTAAAGCGATTCGAACCATTCGGAACGGATAATCCACAGCCGGAAGTTCTTGTTCTTGATCTGTTTGTTGATCAGAAGCGAATTTTCGGGAAACACAAGAATAATCTGAGTGTCACCTTCTCGGATGGCCAACGAACTATTGAGGCTGTTTGTTGGAGACGTACCGATCATCCCGCACTACAGAAAAATAAACGGGTACACGTTGTCGGCACCCCAACCCTTGATGCAACGGGTAAGCGAGTACAGCTCTCCATAACGACGGTGCTCACGCCTGAGGAAGTAACAACACAACTACCGATGGAGGTGAAGTGAGTATACAATCCACCAGAGAGCAGTATCCTCGGCCACCCCATAGTTTGACTCGTCATGCACGCACTCTTTATTCCCCTCTTTCATTCGAGGAGGGGAAGAGCGTAGTTGCAGATCTAAAGCAGCATATCTTATTTCCTGATGATCAGACGATAGTGGGTAGCAATCGTAGTCCCAGTCATCACTCGCAGCGAATTCCACCAACAGTAGGGGACTTCGTGAGAGAGAGTGGTCGAGACGAGGTGCTTCGGAGTGATACGTTTCGGTATATACCTGGACAAATCGCGGCACTTCTTGAGCTCGATGCAAGTAAACGACATGCCATTGTGGCTGCCAGTACCGGTGCAGGAAAGAGCTATGTAGCACTTGCACTTGCTGCTCGGTGTCTTCAGAGCGATTCAACAGCACGAGTATTATTTATTACTCGTCAAAAGCCGCTCGTTGATCAGATTATGCGAGATGCCCATACGAGTCTGACTCTACCGGCAGAGGAGATGGCATCTCTTACGGGAGATACACCAGCAGAAAAGCGGAGTGCTATCTATAATGGGAATGCACGACTCCTCTTTGCCACCCCACAGACGATTCAAAATGATCTCGCTCTTGGAAGAGGTCAAAAATCTCCGATTCTGGATCTCGCGCAAGTGCAGCTGGTGATTGTCGATGAGGTTCATAAAAGCCGTGGACGCGATGCGGCAGCAATTCTTCTTGAGTATGTAAAGTGTTCAGCTCCTACCACCCGAGTTGTCGGATTCTCGGCAACGCCGTACATGAATGCGCAAGAAAGGAGAGAGCTTCTCGGTAAGCTCAGTAATGACACGAGTGCTCAAGCTGGTCTCAGTGAATTCGAAGATGTAGAACGAATTCTTGTAGATGTGGGTCGCGGAAAGAAGCATTATGTGAAGCATGACGTTGAACTGACCCTTCCGATACGAGCCCCTGCAAGAATTCTTGAGGAAGGAATTGCTGATTGTCATGAAAAAATTGTCAGGGCACTCTCGGGATTTCCGGATCTCGCTGTCCTCGCCAAAGATTTCGTAACTGTAAATGAAGATGGAACTATTGGGGTACAGGGTGAGCACAAGACGTCTCAATTCGTAAAGCTCTTACGTGATGTGATTGAGAAAGATACGAAGCAGTGTCCGTGGCGAGATAACCTGATCGATCACGTCTATGTTCTTGGTGCTTTTGGTCGGTACCACCAGTATTTGACCCAGACAGGGCGCTTCTTTTTTCTCGATCGAGTTGGAAAAGAGCTTACCGAGGCACAACTGATCAAGGTTGCTTCCTCTGATGGAAAAATTGTCTCGGGAATGTTTGCTGGTGGTCGTCAAGGGCAGAACTGGTTCTATCGAATGCTTTCAATGAACCCTGACCTTGGGATATATCGGCGCCAGCTAGAGCATGCTTACCGTGATATTGCAGTGGGTACCGAGTATGCCCATGTCTTGAATACGCGTGAGGTGAGAAATATCTTCGATCTTGCGGAGAGAGTGAGTGGACTGGATGCTAATACTATACGTGAGAAGTATTTTTCCGATGCGCCAGCGGGTAGGAGTGTCACTTCTGATAGCATAATGAGAGATATCTTTGACCAACTACAGGTAAATCTGGCTCGGTCGGATACGTTCTATGATCATCCCCTGACGGAAAAAGCAATTTCGCTACTCGAATCGCATCTTCGCTATCAGAGGCCGGGGAATGTGCTCTTACACTCAAAGTTCTTCTCTGATGCGGTATTTCTCGCCGAGCATGCTGCACACCGCTTAAGACACTATGGGATATCAGCTACTGCCGTTGCCGGTGGTAAGTATATGAGTCATAGAGAGTGCCGTGAAACGTTAAACCAGTTTGCAGATGGAGAGATCGATTTTTTAGTTGGCACGAGTTTTCTTACTGAGGGGCACCACATTCCTGGTGCAAATACCCTCATCATGAAACACCAGCCATCGAGGGGAGATGAGCTCCAGCAGTTCATGGGTCGTGTTGGAAGGGAGTGGAAGGGGTATATCCATGCGCTTGTACTCCCAGCCACCCGAGGAGCTTTTTTCGCAAACCTACAGAAGATGGGAAAGGCACAAGATTTTATCGAGAAGGATTTTCAGCGTATTACGGCGGTATAGGGGTATAGGTTTGGTATATACGGAGAAAAAATTAAATTTTTGTTTAACAAATGTAAAGTAAGTGCATCGTATAGAGTGTGTCCCATCATGACCTTGTTTCTATCTTGGTCTTGAGTGCACACGAACCTATTGCGATATGCATTTTCTGATGAGTAAGAGAGCACGAGGTATGACTCATAAGCCCACGATTCAGGTATTTGGCGATTTAACGGACCTTCCTGCAGGATTTACTGAAGAATTTGGCTCTGACTTTGAGCTCATTCTGCGCTCTGGGGGTGCTCGAGATCCGATCTTCAGTTTTCAGACTGAGGTTTCCTGTGCACATGCGGTTATTGCACTTCCCTCTGCTCATCCGTTTACCCTCATGACGGTAATTGAGGAAGCCGCCGTTCAACATCCATTTCTATTTAATCGAGAGGGAACGGCAACCAATGAACGAATGCAGAAGCCAATCGTTTTTCTTGGTGAGCAAAAACAGTGGCAGTCGTTTCACGACATGTTTCGTGAGATGAAGCAGCAAGGGTTAATGAGAGATAGCTTCGACGTTGTGCGGTTTTTAGAGAGTCCACGAGAGGCAAAAGAGTATATCGGGAACAGGCTACCAGTAAATCTTGAGTTTGATAGAAGTGAGCAATTCTATCATTCTCGTTTGCCAAACGTACTATTCCGAGATGTGCGTGCGGAAGACCGTGTGAAACAGCGTGACGGTACTATTGCGTTTTATGGTTCAGCAAGCAGCAAGAGTCCCGACCATCTCACCCGTGCGGAGCGAGCTGTTGAGATGTGTGAGAGAATTGGGATGAATGTGCTCCATGGTGGCGGCATTAAAAGTGTGATGGGGCAGTTAAGTGAGAGTGCTCATAAGCGAAATCTCTATGTCGTTGGGGTGAGTGTCGATGGTATCGGTGCTCCTGGCATTGTTGGGAAGGAGCTTGGGGGAAAAATTCAACGTCCTGATAATGTCTCTGAGTATATTGCCTGTAAATCAATGATTCATCGCATTGAAGAATATCACAATCGTGTGCATGCCAATGTCGCACTTGATGGCGGCATCGGGAGTACGCAAGAGGTGCTGATGACAGCGACGTTGATGAGCATTGGCCACTCCGCAGTCCGTAATAGAGACCTACACGGGAGTCTCGTTATGAAACCCCTATACCTTGTGAATGAAGGTGGCATATGGAGTGGGCTGGGTCAGTATCTTCAGGAGAGAAAGCTAGGACACCTCCTTGAGCACATGCAGATTGTGCCAGATATTGATCGGTTAGAGATAGCGCTTGGAGAGCACTTTCGGCATCATCCACCACTCCCAGTGCGCTCTCGGCTTGACCTGCGGGAGAACTACCATACGTTCACGAGTCCGTTACCGAACCTTGATACCCTACCCTCGAGTCCGTATTCTATCGAGAGACAACGAGAGGCCGGTGAGCTAAACCCGTAGTTGGATATTGGATTGAGCCATATTGGATTGAGCCTTAGCGCTGAAAGCGTCTGTTGTTGCTTTCTCCTATGCGCTTTTCGCTCGTAGCAAGGTCACGACCTCAACGTGTGGTGTGTGAGGGAACATATCGATTGCTCGGATCTGCTCTACCTCGTAGAGATCTTCGAGTAGTTTCAGTTCGCGAGCAAGCGCCTTATAGTTACATGAGACATAGAGAAGTGTCGGTGGATGCGCGGTGCGTAGTTGTTCGAGTGCTCGATCGTGTAATCCAGCCCGCGGAGGATCAACCAAGAGGAGGTCGATTGGGCGCTCCGTCCAAGAATAGTCCTCTGTCTTTGATGCGATAAAATCAATGTGAACATTATTCAGAGCAGCATTTACAGTAGCTCGTTCTATGGCCTCCTCTTCAATTTCAACACCGACAGTCTGCTCGAAGTGTCTTGAGAGAGGAATTGTAAAGAAGCCGGAACCGCAATAGAGGTCAATGAATCGTTCTCCTACGATCTCAGCGGAAAACTCAAGAACGGTCTCAAGAAGCTTCTCAGCACCGAGTGAGTTCGTCTGAAAGAAGGTGAACGGATGGATCTGATACTGATTGCCAAGAATCGTTTCTGTTACGTAGGGGGTATCCTGAATAGGTATAATCCGATCTCCTCGTGAGACATCACTCATGGTATCAGCGATACTCCAAACAATATGGCTTTCTGGTACGAGCGCACCGAGAGTGTGTAGTGCATCATACACCCGCGGCTCTTCTGCTTCTGTTGGGGCACTCGTGATTATGGTGATGAGTGTTTCTCCCTCCTTCGTGCAGCGAATAACAGCATATCGGAGGAGGCCCGTATGAGCTTTCCGGTCAAAGAAAGAGATGTTTGCTTGCTGCGTCCACGTGCGTACTGTCTGAAACGCGGACTCAACCTGTCGATCACTAATGAAGCAGCAGTGGTCATCAATGACTCGCCACCATTTTCCTTTTTCGCGGAGACCGACTCGACCTTGATAGTCAATCGCGAAGTCCATTCGATTTCGATAGTGCGCTGTCTGTGGCGCCGGTACGATCTCATCACAGGTAACCGCTACATGGTGGGAGTGAAAAGAGGCATTGATATCAGAGAGCTTCTGAGCGAGCTGCTTTTCATACGGAATATGTGACCAACTACATGAGCCACAGATCTCTTTATTCGGACAAGGAGAGGTATTCTTCATTCC
>JBMTVV010000040.1:0-9886 GCA_049451755.1 Bdellovibrionota bacterium | reverse complement strand
GCTCGGAATAACACAAGAGGGGCTGCAATGCGGTCTTCGCTTTAGCTGCGGAATGGAGCAGCACCCTATTCTACTCCTGAGGCACCATAAGAATCAGTGGGCAACGGAGAATCGTACTATAGAGCTTTATTGAGGGCATCAGATAACTGTTCTTTCGGGACAGCACCCACAATCTGGTCAATAACCTCACCACTTTTGAAGAGTACGAGGTTTGGAATCCCTCTTACTGAATATTGAGATGGAGTGGATGGGTTTTCATCAACATTCATCTTTACGATTTTGACCTTACCATCAAACTCACTGGCAAGTTCCTCGAGAATGGGAGCGATGCTCTTACATGGACCACACCACGGAGCCCAAAAATCAACAAGAGTGGGAATGGAGGATTGAAGAACCTCCTGGTCAAAGTTTGAATCAGCAATCGCTTTCACATTTTCAGACATGGATTTTTTCCTAACAGTTAAAGGTCGGATATCTAATCATTAATTGACCTTACGATAAGCACTCTCGAAAGGGCTTTCAAGCTCTCAGATGCTATCTGAATCGTTTATTCGTGAGAAGTCTTCGCTGGTGGTGGTAGAGAGAGAGTCCCATGATGACAGCCCGAGATCCTTAGTGATGGATTGAGAGCTTAAAATAAAACAACGATTGATTTATAAGTAGCTAATTATATTGGCGCTGATGGACAGTTGAGAGTGTGAAGTGCTTATCGGGACAGGAATTCGCCAGCTAGCTGAATCCATTGTGATTGATGCCCATCCTATAGTTTAACCGGATTAAAGTTACAGAACTATTCGGTCGAAACTGATGCGGTATGACAATCTGTTTCAATGTGGAGGAGATATGAGTTCACAAGAATCTGTTAGCAATGGTCGACCAGAGCATCACGTGTATACGGTTGATGCTTTTGAGGATGGGCTTGCTCTTGGTCAGCATCCGGTGCACTCGTATCGTGAGGCCTTTGAACAATTCTTTCTTCGTTTACCTGGCGAACAAAAGCCGGTTCGACTGCACAGTCGGTATTCAATCCAACGAACAAACCACGTTCAGGAGCTTCAGAAGCTACTGAAGCGACTCTCGTATCGAGGCACACTGCGGCAGACCTTGATCATTATCGGTGTTAATAATGATCCGCTTCATCCCTTTGAGGGAAGGTTTGATGCGACTATGAAGTTTCTCTCTCTCTTTGAAAAATATACCCCGGGTCTATTGTGTATACAGACTCGTTCGCCACTCTTGGTACTTGCTCTTCCTGTGCTGAAGCGCCTCGGACGGCACTGTATTATCAATTTTGGTATTGAGACGCCCCTTGAAGAAGTAGCGAGACGGTACACACCGGGTCTTCCAAGAATTGAAGAACGGTTGAAGGCAATTCGTTCTCTCTCTCGATTTGATATACCAGTAAGAGCTCAGGTAAGTCCAATTCTACCTTATGGTGATTGGCATAAGGATGCCGCAGAGTTTGCACAATGTCTAGTAGAGCATACCTGTGGTGTTGACTTGCGCTCTCTTTCAGATGGCTCAGCGGAAAGGGAACAGGAGCTCAGAAAAATATCTGTGGCGACCAAGCTTTCACAGGATAGAAAGTTCCATTGGCTTCGCCCTGATGCGGCAACGCCGCTTCGTGAGGCTTTACAGCGCCTTGCCCCTGAAATACTTGCTCCGCCGAGCTTTGAGACTCTGCGAGATCCGCAACTGAAGATATTTGCAGCCTAATAGATTTCTGTCGTTCATAACTCACCTTGAAGAGGCACCTCATTGACCCAGAGGTGCCTCTTTTTTTTGTGAGTTAGTACTGGTGAAGTACGAAGCGGACAGTCATGTTCTTGTGAGGTGTGTTGCTTCAGAGTAGGGTAACGGTGCTAGTTCTAATGAGGAGGAAGGTATGATAAGAGTTGCACTCGTTGGAGGAAAAAGAACTCCCTTTACCCGAGCGGGAACGCTCCTACGCAAGTTTTCCTTCCTAGAGCTCGGTATGCATGTTGCTGAGAAGACTGTTGAACAGTGCAACCTCGCTCCGACAGATATTGATGAGCTCGCCTTCAGTACCGTGCTCCTTGATCCGCGCTTTCCAAATGCAGCGAGAGAGCTCGTCTTGCGCTCCAATCTTCCTCAGAGCCTTTCCGCCCACTTCGTATCGAATAATTGTATTAGTGGTCTCGTCGCAATGAACTTCATCCGTGATGGTATTGCCAGCGGTCGCATTGAAAGTGGTCTTGCCGGTGGCGCCGAATCGATGTCTCAGCCATCATTGACATTGCGAAGAGATGCTGAGCGCTTCTTTCTACAACTGGCTGCTGCTCGGGGAATTCGAAGTCAACTAAAAGCCCTTATGAAATTCAGACCGGGGTATGTCCTCCCAGTGCCTCCAAGTCCCAAGGAGCCCTCCACTGGATTAACAATGGGGCAGCACTGTGAAATTACTGCGAAAGAGTTTCAGATCGGTCGCGAGTTACAGGACGACTGGGCATTCCGCAGCCATCAGCAAGCGTCTGCTGCTAAGGAGGCTGGCATTCTTGCTGCCGAGATCGCTCCCATAGGCGGGGCAGATAGTGATAATTTTATTCGAAAAGATACGTCTCGTGAGAAACTTGCTACTCTTCGGCCTGTCTTTGACCGCTCATCCTCTGGAACGCTGACTGCTGGAAACTCTAGTGGCCTTACGGATGGTGCCTCGATGATATGTTTGATGTCAGAGGACAAGGTAAAAGCGGAGGGACGAGAAGTCCTTGCCTACATAGATGCAGTTGAGTTTGCCGCCATTGATCCGCAGGACGGCCTTTTGATGGCACCAGCTCTTGCGGTTCCACGGTTATTGAAGCGAATGCAATTGACGGTTTCTGATATCGACCTCTTTGAGATTCACGAGGCGTTCTCCGCACAAGTGATCGCGAACCGAATGGCGTGGGCGCACGGATGGCAGAAATATCCTGAACTAGAGCCAATTGGTGAAATACCTGATGAAAAGGTGAATGTTCATGGAGGCTCAATTGCTATTGGCCATCCATTTGCCGCTACGGGTGGTCGACTTCTTTTGAGTGCGGCGGGTGCATTGCAAAGAAGCGGAAAGAAGCGGGCGCTTATTAGTATCTGTGCGGCTGGAGCAATGGCAGGAGCGGTATTACTTTCAAGAGATTGACTGAACTAAGAAGACCCCTTATCCGGAATGGAGAATTCATTCAGGATAAGGAGTCTTTCGGGTGTAGCGTCATAACATCTCCTTCAGCGTTCAGTGATTTCGGGCTCTCTTAAAAGCCAGGTCTTACCGGTCCCCCAGTAAGACCTGGGCAAAAGTAGCGAGGCACCAAAATCTGTTACTTCCTTCGGTTAGTTTTGGACAGAGGAGAGAGTGTATTTATCTCGCCTCCTACTGTCTAAACTTACTAGCCGAGAAGCTGAAGTGCTAGCTGAGGTTGCTGATTTGCCTGAGCAAGAACGGCAGCACCAGCCTGCTGAAGAATGTTCAGTCGTGTTAGTTCAGCTGACTCCTCCGCTACGTCAACGTCACGAATCCGGCTCTCTGCAGCAGCGAAGTTTTCGCGAGAGACAGAGAGGTTCTTGATTGCGACACTGAGTCGTGCTTCAGATGCACCGAGATTTCCTCTCTGTATAGCCAGAGAGCTAATCGCATTGTTCACCGCATCGAGAGCAAGTCTCGCGGCAGACTGTGCGCCTTCTCCAGTAGCAGCTGAGATAGAGTATGTAATCGCAGAGGATCCGGTGCCCGCGAGCCCGAGAGCTTGTAGCGTTCCTTCTACCCCTGTGAAAGAAATCTGAGAGGTTGATGCTGAGTTGAATCCAACCTGAAGGGTTGTTGTGCCACCTCCAGAGAGAAGATTCACTCCGTTAAACACCGTTGTGACAGCTATTCGTTCAATCTCTGACGCAAGCGAGAGAAATTCGTTCTGAAGAGCTGAGCGTTGGTTATTTGAGTACACGCCGTTCGCTGACTGTTCAGCAAGCTCTGCAAGACGAGAGAGAACGCCACCGATTTCACCAAGTGCTGAGTCAGCAATGGCAATCGTGGAGATTCCATCATTTGCGTTTCGAATTGCAACGTTTGCTACCCGCTGGTCAGCTCGAAGTGAGTCAGCGATTGCGAGTCCAGCTGCATCATCTGCAGCTCTATTGATTCTCTGACCGGAACTTAACCGCTCAAAGGTTCTGCTCAGTGCATCAGTACTGAGAGAGAGTCGTCTTTGACCCTGTAAAGAAGATATGTTTGTGCCAAGTGTGATACCCATTGTTTCCTCCGTGAAATAAAGAACCGTTTCGCTAGCAGATATACTGCTCGTGAAGCGCTGCAATCCTTTGCAGCTCGATTCGTGGGCGTATGTTCACTAATATTTCAATGGGAAAGGTTTCTGAGGTCTTTCCCCGCTACTTTTTTTGGTACTGCTTTTACTGCTGTGCTCAGGAAGACAGGAGTGTCTCTACGAGCGAGATAAGAGATTCCGAACTGCTAACCCTTACAATATGGAGTAACGGACGGGGTAGCAGATTCCTTAAGGAAAAAATGAATTTCTAAGAAAATTTTAGAGAAGTTGGAGAAATACGGTGAGTTAGAGCAGTCATTAGAAGTCATGACGCGAAGTAAAATTGTTCTTGTGGATTTGCTCTGCCCCCGCAGGGACAACGAAATCAAAGCAACCTTCGGCTTCTCCTATTTCTGCAGGTGACCGCTCTTTACAATCCCCCTGGGAGCCCTACAGCACTCCTAAAAAAACAGTCGTGGCATTACTTTCGAGGGGATACAATAGATAAAAAAATCCAGGCTCGACTTCGTGGAAAGAAGCAGAGCCTGGAGCAGAAAGTAGCGAGGCACTAAATTCAGCACCTACCTTCGCTTGTGAAATCCCCTGGTGCCTAGCCAAGAGCCCCCTATGAAGAAGAGAGGGGGGCTGCTCCGACAGAGAGTAACGTCCTGAGGGAAGGTATTCCGAGGACGGGCTCTCTTATCGGAGCAGACTTATGTTTTGTTATCCAAGAAGCGACAACGCTAGCTGTGGCTGCTGGTTCGCCTGAGCGAGTACCGCTGCACCTGCCTGTTGAAGAATATTCAACCGCGTGAGTTCAGCTGACTCCTCCGCTACGTCAACATCGCGAATACGGCTTTCAGCGGCTGCGAAGTTCTCTCGTGAAACCGAAAGATTCTTAATCGCTACGCTGAGTCGAGCTTCAGTCGCACCGAGGTTTCCTCGTTGGACTGCAAGCGAGCTAATGGCCTCATTAACAGCATCAAGAGCAAGTCTTGCCGCTGATTGAGCACCTTCGCCTCCAGCGGCACTGATGGAATAAGTCAGTGCTGAGGATCCAGTGTCAGCAAGTCCAAGAGCAGCCAGCGTGCCTTGTACCCCTGCGAATTGAATCTGAGAGGTCGAGGCCGAGCTAAAGCCCACCTGTAGGGTAGTTGTCGCACCACCAGATATGAGCGCAACCCCCTTGAAAACGGTAGTTGAAGCAATTCGCTCAATTTCTGAGGCGAGTGCCACAAACTCGTTTTGTAGCGCTGAGCGCTGCGCATTCGAGTAAACACCGTTTGCAGATTGCTCCGCCAACTCGGCTAGTCGAGAGAGTACTCCACCGATTTCGCCGAGTGCTGAATCAGCAATGGCAATCGTTGAAATACCGTCATTAGCGTTTCTTATAGCAACTGAGGCAACTCGTTGATCGGCTCGTAGGGAGTCAGCAATCGCAAGTCCAGCAGCATCGTCGCTTGCCTTATTGATTCGCTGACCTGAGCTCAACCGTTCGAATGAGCGACTCAGTAAGTCAGTGCTCAGGGCGAGTCTCCTCTGACCCTGAAGTGATGATATGTTAGTACCAAGAGTGATACCCATGGCTATTTCCTCCGTGATTCAAGGGTCTGGAACAGGTCTATCCGTGACCTGATGATCCGAAGAACTGACTCGAAGTACATCGAGCTACCAGACTCTCTTTTTAGCAATTTACATGGGAAAAATATGATTTTTCCCGCCACTATCCTGTCGCGAAGAATTCAGTAAAGACCAATACTAAGTACAAACTGTGGGGCAGTATTGACTTACCGAAGAACTACTTTCTCCGCTTAAAGAGGGTTACGTCTTGGCAGGAAAAATTCTGAATCTGAAAGTGATATGCGTATCGAAAATGGTAAATGTGCTTAGGTATTTTTAGTAGAAAACCCCACGTGCACCTCGCTCGTACACTATATTCGATCTGTCTTCAATCCCTCTCGTGATCGCTCTAAGCGCGATGAAGGGTGAACGACTAGTGAAAAAATAGGTGAGTAGTACGGTAGCGAAATTCATGTGAAAAAATACAAGAGAAGCGAATAAACATAAATCAGTAGTACTAACGATCTGAAATTATTTATAGAAACGAGCCAGCATATTTTTTTCTCAAGTTCCACATAGTCTTTGCCGTCCCCCTAGTTGTGTGTGATGCGGGTGGAATGTCACTGACCTACGTTAACTGAGACTTCATTCGCACAAAAGATGTGGCCCTCACCGCCAGTTAGAGCATTAGTGCTTCCTGTGTCTATGGAAAGACGCTTGGCTGACGTGAGCTTTCAATGAGGAAATGAAGATTGCTGTTACTCTTGGATATAATGTTGCGTCCCTTCAGGCGCAGCGTCGACTCGCAATTGCAACCGATGGACTGAGCAGAACTTTCGAACGGTTAAGTTCCGGACAGCGAATCAACAAAGCGAGTGACGATGCGGCTGGTCTTGCTATTGCCGACTCTCTCCGAGTAGAGCAAAGAATTGGTATTGTTGCGATTCGAAATGCGAATGATGGTATTTCAAGTATTGCAGTTGCTGACTCCGCTCTTGGCGAGATTGGAAACGTACTCAGTCGACTTGGTGAATTGGCGGAACAATCAGCGAACGGTGTTTTCTCTGTTGTTCAGCGTTCAGCACTGGCGAACGAATTCGTTTCACTCGCCTCGGAAATTGAGCGTATTGCGGTTACCACTGAGTTCAACGGTGTTAAGTTGCTCTCGGGATCAAACGTTCTTACGCTGCAAGTCGGGTTCGACTCAACGTCAACGTCTCAGATCTCCTTCAGCGGAGTTCAGGGAACACTCTCGTCGTTGGGATTAGCAAACGCTGGCTCTTCAGCTCTATCGTACTCTATCAACGCGTCTACTACTGACGGTGGTCAGTCAGCAGCACGTGCGGCTCTGGATGCGGTACAGAATGCTATTCAGTCACTTGCTTCTACCCGAGGTACTCTTGGTGCGACAGAAGCTCGACTAAACGTTGCGATTAATAACCTCTCCGTTGCTCGTGAGAACCTCGCAGCTGCGGAAAGTCGAATCCGTGACGTTGATGTTGCCTCAGAAGCGGCTGAGTTAACACGACTCAACATTCTTCAGCAGGCTGGCGCATCGGTTCTTGCTCAGGCGAACCAGCAGCCAACGCTGGCTCTTAACCTACTCGGATAAGAATAAAAAAAGGCTCGGGCGAGGGGATATCCTCTCGCCCGTACCCCTCTCTTCTCTCATGAGGGGTCTGGAAGAAAGAATCTTCTCACTAGCAGAAAGATGAGAAGGCACGAGAGATATTGTACCAGTGGTACATGGTTGTTGATGTTTTACCTCGCTACTTCCGGGGTGATGGAAAGAGCCGTCTGGGGGCGGATGGCTCTTTCCCATCACTCTTTTCTTTTTCTCCACCAAAAATACGTGCTGGTCCGCAAAGAGTTTGCTACCGTTTCCTTCAGTGAGGAGGCTGGGCATGTTTTTTCAGATCTGTAATACTAAAAATATATGTTGGCTTGTTGTGCTACTCGTAGCGCTTATTACTGCCTCTGCTCATGCTGACGGCAAAATTTATGTTTATACTGACTCTCGAGGTATTATTCGGTTCACCTCGAAGCTTCCGCCTGCAGGGGTAAAGGCAAGAGTATTTGAGGGGAAAAAGGCAGGGTTCTCCTGGTATAAGGGACGAAACCGTTCGACGGCAAGGCTCTTCAAGCATCGGTATGCGACCATTATTAATAGTGTTGCCGATCAGTACGGTATTGAGAGCTCGCTTATCCGCGCACTTATTCATGTAGAGTCTGCATATAATGCAAAAGCAGTTTCTCCGAAAGGAGCACTTGGTCTTATGCAGTTAATGCCGTTTCATCTTCAAAATTTGGGAGTTCGAGATCCCTTTGAGCCGAGGCAGAATATTGAGGGAGGCACAAAGCTGCTCTCAAAGTTATTTCAACAGTATGATGGTGACCTTGTACTGATCTTGGCGGCGTATAATGCGGGAGAGAATGCGGTAAAGAAGTTTCAGGGAGTTCCTCCCTATCAGGAAACGAAGAACTACGTTCGAAAAGTCATGAAGCTGCAGAAGCTCTATCAAGAGGCTGGGGTGTAGAGAGATTAGATATGAAGATAAAGGGCATGATTCCAAATATCATTTCGCTTGTGCGCTTGGCGGGGATTCCGGCGCTGCTATTCTTCATGACAGCGGATCTGAAACTTCCCTGGTGGTTTGTCAGCACGTTTTTTCTCCTTCTAGCGACCACTGACATGCTCGATGGATTTCTCGCACGAAAGCTTCATGCCGAATCAGATCTCGGTGCGTTACTCGATCCCTTGATTGATAAGCTCCTGGTCTTATGTCCACTTGTTGTTCTCGTAGGGAGCCGAGCATCAGAGACAAATCATATGATGGTTCCTGCATGGATGGTTATAGTTTTGCTGGCTCGGGAGCTGTGGATCACGGGATTGCGTGGTATGGCTGCTACGAAAGGAATCGTAATTCAGGCTGCTGAGCTCGGGAAGCTCAAGACGTTTCTCCAGGTCGTAGCAGTGGTATTGCTACTCGTAGATGATCGTGTGCTCTTTGAACTATTTGAAAGAGAGATTACAGCTCACTATGCGGGGCTCCAGGGTCTTCTTGGAGCTATTATCTTGGCGTATATGAGTGGTTTTGAATATACCGTCCAGTTCTTTCAGAGGATAGCGTGCTCTCAAAGAAGCGTGGTCTCAACTACTCAGACCCCAACTACTCAGATCTCGGCGCCCCAGGACATGCGAGATGAAAAAAGGCCCCGTTCGTTTTTACTTGGTCGTCGGGCCTAGCGCCTCCAAGCATAGAGTGCCCATTTTGAGATCCACAGCTTGCTGATTGTGGATGTTCGTGGGATTGGATTTTTCGCACACACAACTCATTCGCAGTCATACCAGTGAGTGCCTCTACAACTTCGAGGGGCTTTAGAGTTTTCCCATCGGCGAGGGAAGTAATGGAAAAAGTAATCTGATGGGGCTCGAGGTAGATGTCCTGAACGAAATCAGTGATCGGGAAAATAGCCTCTTTTTTCTTCCTGCGACGAGTGATGGTCTTGTGGCGCCAATTGGAGTCAACGATATCAAGAAAAGAAGATGAGTTTGTTGTCTCGGTATTATTGTCGTTTGGTAGTCGATGATGAGCGGACCGCTGCGCTATGAATGTTGAAGTGAGATTATTCGATGGAATGTGCGCAGTGTTTCGTGAAATTGCTTTTGCCTCTACAATCGTCAGCCCGTCGGGAAGCGTTTGATTAAACGTCCGTATGAGAACTTCTTCTGCGACCCGCTCTGTAAGAATCACATCGACGAGTTCAGACGAGCTTTCAACGCCAAGTTGTATTGGTGGACCAAAGGCAAAGCGCGGCCTTGGTGTGAATCCCTTGGAGAAAGCAACAGGGATATTTCCTCGTCGCGCTGCACGAAAAAGCATCGATGCCATTTCAAGGTGTCCATGAAAACGTGCGGGGCCAAGCTTTGTGTAGGTCAGTCGGTAGCGAAATGCCTCCTCATTGCTTGGTGGAGCAACGGGGATACTCTCTCCAGCGCTCTCTGTTTTCAAATATTCCTTCAAGGTATAGGCAGAGTGCTCAGGCTTTTGGGCTGATTTTGCTCTTTT
>JBMTVV010000039.1:0-9930 GCA_049451755.1 Bdellovibrionota bacterium | reverse complement strand
ATTTTCATCTATGGTTTTTTCCCAGAGAGCTCCGTTCAATGGATGAAAAAAGGACGAAGAGTTCAGCAAGCGGCAAAGGGAATGCTCGTTGGGCTTCCACTACCAATTTGTAGTTGTGGGGTATTGCCGTACTATCAGGCGCTCGTGAAGAAAGGAGCACCACCGGCGGCGGCAATTGCATTCCTCATTGCCACACCAGAACTCGGACTTGATGCTGTATTCCTTTCTCTTCCACTGCTCGGAAAGGAACTCATGGTAATTCGTCTTATCGCAAGCGCTGTTATCGCGTTCGTAGTCGCAGCGATCATTTCCCGGTTTTTAAAACAGAGGAAAACACTTCCGGTACTCACCGAGTCCTTGCCTCGTTCGATTTCTGAGCGCACGAAAAGGGGAGCACAGTTTGCTCTCGTTGAACTCGTTGATACGACTGCGCCATGGATGTTGTTAGGGCTCATGCTTGCAGCACTCGCGGGACCGCTTGTGCAACAGTTTGGCCTTGCAGCGCTCCCTCCAATTCTTGAAGTTTTTCTCTTCTCTGGGATTGGTCTCGTTGTGTACGTGTGTGCCTCAGGTGCCACCCCCCTTGTTGCAGCGCTCCTGGCTGCAGGGGTGTCTCCAGGAGCTGGTTTAGCATTCCTCCTTACGGGACCTGCGACGAATATTAGTACGTTCGGAATTCTCTCTGAGTTACATGGGAAAAGGATCGCGCTCCTCTTTGCAGCGCTCATGCTTTCAGCTGCTCTAACGGCTGGTATTGTGACGAATCTGCTCTTACCTGATTACGTAGGCGTCATTGACCTTGGGGGTGAGCGGCATGACCCATCCGAGCACGGCACCTCATTCGTGCAAGTTACAGCGCTCATCTTAGTTGCAATGCTTTTCCTCAGTTCATTTGTGAGACAAGGTGGGCGAAAGTTTTTTGGTCACGTTCTTGGTGACCAGGTCGGTCATTAAGCAATCTCTCCTAGGAGAACACCTTATGAGAGGTAGAGGCACGAAAAAAAGAAGTCGGTGTGCCCGGTAGCAAGTCTTCCGATGAAAAGCTTTCCGAAATAGAGAGAGCGGAGTGCTCCGCTTTGGCCTACTCGTCTTCTTCCTCCATTGGAAAGTAGTCTTCGGAAGAATCTAAGTCTTCTGCTTTTCGAAAACCACGCTCCCTTCGTTCGAGCATCTCTTTTGCTTCAACTGTGTATTGAGCAACAGGTCGAGCCTTCAGTCGAGCATACGGGATATCTTCTCCGGTGAGTTCGCATATTCCGTATGATTCGTCATCAAACTTAGCGAGAGCACGCTCAATCTTATTGAGCAGTTTCTGTTCTCTGCTTCCGAGCTTGTGAAGAGATGCTTGAGAGATTTCAAGTGATGCGATATCTGCACTGTCTCCAGAGAGCTCATTGAGCTCAGAGATCGAGTCATCTTGCCGCTTGTGGAGTTGTTCAAGAATTCGTTTCTTGTCAGCTACGAGAAGTTCTTTGAGTTCAGCAAGTTGTTTCTTCGTTAGTGCCATTGAGTTCTTCCCTTCGTGAAGTAACCTGAAATAGTTTCAGGCTCTTTTTCGCAGCTATGAGTCTACACCGCATGTATAGCGTCTGAGAAGGGATCGAGTATCGTACCGGAGGAAAGATGTAAAGAGTTAAGCCCTTTAGGTGAGGGAAATATAGTGATAGTGAACATAGCCCCTGGGTCAATCGGCACAAACGTTGTGTAATTTCAACGTATTAGGGCACGGGGTATGGCTTGAAAAGAGACCGGCCCCAAAATACTCGGTTCCGAACGGCGTCCCTGTGCTCGAAGTCGGATTTTATAAGCACTCGCCTACGCATGACCGCTTGGTATCACCTAAGGAGTTCTGCTTTAGTTTCTTAGGCAACACGTTGTAGCTGAATCAAGGCTTCGCTTTCTCCAAGCACTACTGATTTCTCAATATCTGGAGTCTGAACCGAGGAACGGCGCTCTTCGGTCAGCGTCTCTTGGGTGATGTAGCTTTCATGCGCAGCAAAGATTTCATCAGCACCTTGTACTGATAGAATAATGCGATCAGAAATATTAAAATCTGCCTCTTTCCTCAGCTCCTGAATGTGCCGTACGAGATCGCGCGCAAGTCCTTCGACGATAAGCTCGTGAGAGAGTGAAAAGTCAAAAGTGAGCACAGCCCCTTTGACCGCTTCCACATCTGCGCCTTCTTTCCCAACATACACGACTTGTGCTTCATCGTGCTCGAGGATGAGTTCATCAATCTTGATTCTTCCATCTGCTTCTACCGTGAAGTCTCCTGTCTTAAGAGCAGAGAAGATTCTCTTCGCGTCTTTTCCGTACCGAGGCCCAACAACTCGTGAGTTTGCCTTTCCAACCCGTTCTCCGATGAGGGAGGGATCCTCTATGAGGGTAATCGTCTTCACATTGAGTTCTTCTTGAATAGCAGGGAGCTCACTCTGAAGGTTGAGCTCTTCTAAGAGTGCAAGTTGGAGTTCTTGGAGCGGTTGGCGCACTCTGATGCCAGCTTTTGACCGGAGCGAGAGTCCCGCTGAGATGATCTCCCGGGTGAGCGCGACTCGTTGAGAGAGTGCATCGTCACACCGAGCGGTATCAACTGTTGGCCAATCTGAGAGGTGTACACTCTCTTGCTCTCCAAGTGCTCTCCACACGGACTCTGAAATAAACGGGCAGAAAGGGCTTAGAATCTGCGTAAACCGTTTCAGTGCCGTGTAGAGCACTGAGTAGAAGGCAAGTTTATCGGGAGAGTCTTTTTCTGGAGCCCAGACCCGTTGTCGACTTCTTCGGATATACCAATTGTTGAGGGTATCGAGAAAGTTCGGAAGAAGTTTGGCCGCCTCATGCACGTTATACTCATCGAGCTCTACTTGCACTCGCCCAATGATAAGCTCAATCTCTGAGAGGATAAACTGATCGAGCGCCGTGAGTGAGGACTCATGCGCGGTAAGCTCAAGTTGAGAAGAGTCGATCTCATCAATCTCTGCGTACGTGGTGAAGAAACTAAGAGCGTTCCAGAGAGGAAGCAAGATGCTCTTGAGCATCTCCTCAACTCCATCATCCCGGAAGGAAAGGTCCGCCATCTGCACGGCATGCGAAGAGAGGAGGTAAGCACGGAGCGCGTCAGCTCCGTACCGATCCATGAGCTCCATCGGATCGGTGTAGTTCTTGAGCGATTTTGAGATCTTCTTTCCATCTGCTGCCAGAAGTGTCCCGTGAACGAGGCAGTTCTGAAACGCAGGACGGTCGAAGAGTGCTGTCGAGAGGACATGAAGGTAGTAGAACCACCCGCGTATCTGCCCGGTATACTCAACGATAAAGTCTGCTGGGAAGTGTGAGCGGAAGTGCTCAGCATGTTCAAATGGATAGTGAAACTGTCCGTATGGCATCGAACCTGACTCGTACCAACCATCGAGGACTTCTGGTACACGGTGCATCTCATTCCCGCACTGCTCGCAGGGGAAATGAATTTGATCGAGGTTCTCTTTGTGCAGATCCTCAAGGGTTGTTCCTGCTTTTGCCTCTAACGCTTCGAGTGAGCCGAGGACAACCCGGTGTGAGCAACTAGCTTCAGCGCATTCCCATACCGGTATCGGCGTTGCCCAGTAGCGGTTTCTTGAAATATTCCAGTCTCTCGCATTTTCAAGCCATTTACCGAAGCGTCCTTCTTGCACACTCTCTGGTTTCCACGAGATAAGCGCATTATTTGCGATTAGCTGCTCTTTGATCTTCTCAACACTAAAATACCACGCATCAACGGCTCGGTAGATAAGTGGGGTGCGACACCGCCAGCAGTGAGGGTAGTTGTGCTCTATCGTCTCATCTCGTACTACGACACCACGCTCTTTTAAAAACTTGATGATATCTGGGTTTGCTTCATGAACGTTTCTTCCAGCAAAATCTGTCACCTCATGAGTGAATTCACCTTGCTCATTGACTGGTGCGATAACTCCAATCTCGTGTGCGCGGCACGTCCAGTAGTCATCTTCGCCAAATGCCGGCGCCATGTGAACGATTCCCGTCCCATCTTCAGTTGAAACAAAGTCTGCTGAGATAATGCAGAATCCGTTTGGATTCTCGTTGCTGAAGTAGGGGAGGAGAGACTGGTATTTCATCCCGAGCAGATCTTTTCCGGGGACTACTTTCTCAATGACGGGCTCTTCGCCAAATTCCTTCGCAAATGATGGTACGCGAGCCTCAGCCACTATGTACGTCTCATCTTCTACACGAACAAAGGCGTACGCGATATCTTCGCCAACTGCGAGAGCGAGGTTTGAAGGGAGGGTCCACGGTGTAGTCGTCCAGGCGAGAAAGTACGTATTGGGGTCGGACTCAGACTGGAGTTTTACGGTGATGGCTCTATCTTGTTTGGGACGAGTCGCATCATCGAGTCGGGTATCAGAGATAGAAAGGGGCGTTTCGCACCGATAGCAGTACGGGTTCACCCGATAGTCTTTATAGATGAGGTCTTTATTATAGCACTCAGCGAATGACCAGATGACAGACTCCATGAAGTCTCGAGAAGCGGTGCTGTAGGGGTTCGCGAAGTCAACCCACCGACCAAGCTTATCGATATAGATCTCCCACGAGTCATTGAAATCAGAAACGATCTTGCGGCACTCGTCGTTAAACGCTTTGACTCCGAGTTTGCTTTCAATCTCAGTCTTCTCTTGTATGCCAAGATTTTTCTCTGCGAGAGTCTCAATAGGAAGCCCGTGGCAGTCCCATCCCCATGAACGTGGCACGTAGTAACCGCGCATCGTTTTGTATCGCGGGATAACATCCTTGAGGATAGAGACGAAGATGGTGCCGTGGTGTGGATTTCCCGTTGGGAATGGGGGGCCATCGTAGAAGACGAACTCTTCCCCACGCCCTTTGTTTTTTGCGAGCGACTGCTCAAATGTCTTCTCGCTCTTCCAACGAGCGAGGACCTCTGTTTCCATGGTGGGGAAGGATGGCTGCGAGCTAACTTTTTGGAATTTCAACGGGGCCTCACGAAGACAGTTCAATAATTACCATAAGGTATCGTAAAAACTGGGGGTGATGCAACGCTCGTGTGCAGCAGTCGGTAAGAAGAGTGATGGTGAAACGCTTCGTAGTTGGGTGATAAGTAGTTGTAAATCGGCTCTTATAAGTTTTCCTCTAGTCAACGCTCATGGTAGCGGTGCACTATACTGGGTATGGTTTTCCCGCGGATGTTGTAAGAGGAGAGGTTTATGTATTGGGCGTATCATACACTGGGAGTTCTTCCTGGAGCACCTCGAGAAGAGGTCAAGAAGAACTATCGGCGACTTCTCATGAGCTATCATCCTGACCGGCTCCTGCATGCCCAACATTCTGAAGATGAGAAGCGGAGAGACTTAGCCCGGTTTCACGAGGTACAACAGGCGTGGGAAGCCCTCGAGCGCGAGTTTGCTCGTGCAGAGAGGAATGCAGCGTAGCGACAGAGGCTGAGTGTTTCACAGATAAACCGTGCACCCCTGTTCTTCGAGCGTTCGAATAGTCTCGATATTGGCAGCTATTTCTGCCAAGGCTTCGTTTTCGTGTAAGGCAACGTGGCTCAGCTCTGGAAGCCCTTGCAGTGTAGATATATCCACAAGGCGATTATTGTTGAGCCAGAGTTCTTTGAGGCCAATGAGTCCGGAGAGAGACCGAATATCTTCGATCTGATTACTCCAGAGTCTTAGACACCGTAATTTGTGATGCCCTGCAAGGGGCGAGATGTCTTCAATCTGGTTTCCCAAGAGATCCAAATCCTCTAGTCGTTGTATCCTCGTGAGAGGGGAGATGTCCTTAATACCTTTAAAGTGGATTCGGAGCTGGGTAATCCGACCATCCTTTACTGCAACAATGCCGTGGAGGAGGGCGTCAGCATCCCTCCCATTAATTTTTGCAAGACTCTGCAAGGCTTCATACTCATGTCTCAAAATGGAGTGGCCATTTACCTCGACGAGATTTCGTTGAACCTCTTCCAGAAAATGTTTTTTCGCCTCCTGCAGCTCCTTTGTATGTGTGGTGAGTTCTTCGAGAGGAGCGGTGTTTACATCAATCTTAACGAGATTATCTCGGGCGATCTGTAATCGCAGGTAGGCTGTCTTAAGAGCGTCTTCGGGCTCGTTATTTGGAACGACATGTCTCTGGCTCATAGTGGTATTCCTATAATTTTGCACCCATGATCTCGTAAGTGCCGACAGGTTGCTCTGTTCTCAGTGGAATCCGTGATGTGATTGTGTTCGAGCGCAAGTCTTTCTAGTTGTGTGAGCCCAGCAAGAGGTGTTATGTCGCTGAGCTCATTCTTGTTGAGCCATACCATTTCTAGTTTGTGAAGGTTCTCAATTGGCGTGATATCTCCTATCAAATTATCGTCTAACCAGAGCATTTCGAGTCGGCTCAGACTGGAAAGTGGCGAAATATCAGAGAGTCGGTTATCACCGAGGGCTAACATTTCTAGCCTCTGAAGTTCTTTAAGAGGAGTAATATCTGTGAGCTGATTACCTTCGAGCGTAAGTCTCTCTAAGAAGTAAAGCTCTGCGAGTGGTGTGATGTTGGTAAGGCCACAGTTGTTGAGGTTCAAAGATTGCAAATGCGCAAGCTCCTGAAGAGGAGAGATGTCGCTCAAGAGCATTTCTTGAATTTTTAGTCCTGTAATCTGCCCCTTTTTGGTCTCATAGATACCCTTCATCACAGTATTCGGGTCTAATCCATTGAGCTCCGCTAGGCGCTGCACTACCTGACATTCACTTTCGAGCAGTGCGCCATGAATGGTGCATTCTCGCCCGTCGAGAGCATTGAGAGTAGCTACGTTATCTTCGGTATCAGGGAGGCGTATATTATGGAGCCAGAGTTCGCGTAATTTCGGGAGTCCTCTGAGCGGTGAGATATCAGAGATATGGGTATGATTGAGGTGTAGAACCTGCACCTCAATCAGCCTCGCAAGCGGTGTAATATCAGAAAGCCTCATGTAGTCTAGGTTGAGCGCGGTAATCCGCCCATCTTTGCTCCCATGAATGCTGCAGAGAATATCATAGAGATCTCTTCCATCTCGCTTTGCTATCTGCTCTAAGGCCTCGTATTCTCGTTTCCATATCGTGTGACCGTGCACTTCGGCCGTATTTGTCTGTTGATCTTGCTCGAGCGCCTCTTGAAAGAGATCTTTTGCCGTTCGAAGTTTCTCAGTGAGCGTGGAGAGCTCGTCGAGGGGTGCTGTCATCGGGTCGCTTGCAATGAGTTTGTCCCGTGCAGACTGTAGCCTGCTGAAGGCCGTCTTTAGCGGATCATTATCATGAAGGTTCTCGTGAGAGATGTCGGGACTCACTGTGGTGCTCCTCTTACTTTACATCCGTGATCACGCAATTGCTGAACAGCCTCGCTGTTCTTCATTTCTTGCGAGGCTCCTCCTCGTAGCGCGCTGACGAGCCCATTGAGTGGGGATCGGTCAAATAGTGAATTTTGGAAGAGCGAAAGATCTTTTAAGTTGCGAAGCTCAGCGAGTGGTGTGATATCGGTGAGCTGATTATCGTCCACGTAAAGAGTCTCGAGGTTGTTTAGTCCTTTCAGGGGCAAGACACTGGAGAGTCGGTTGTTATGCAGGAGGAGAAATTTCAAGTTGGTAAGGGCTTGAAGAGGCAAGATGTCTCCTATCTGATTAGAGCCAAGTCCGAGGCTTGTCAACTGTTGGAGCTCCGCTAGGGATTGTACTTCGGTTATCTGATTATTGTTCAGGTAGAGACTTTTTAGCTTTGGTAGGTTTGCGAGAGCGGAAATATCGGAGAGCAGATTATTACTGATATTGAGCTCTTTCAACTCCGTAAGACGTGAAAGTGGTGAAATGTCGGCGATTTGATTTTCTTCCAGCTCAAGCTCTTGAAGGTCGGTCAGCTCTGATATTGGAGAGAGTTCGATAAGGTTATTACCCTTGAGGTGAAGCGTTTGTAGCTTTTTGAGATCTTTCAGTGGCGAAATGTCAGCAAGCTGATTGTCAAAAAGGTAGAGAGCTCTTAGTTCCGAGAGATTGCTCAGGGGGGAGATATCACTCATTTGATTATCGCTCAGTGAGAGTACTACTAACGCCTTCAGCCCAGTGAGCGGTTCGATAGCCTGTATCTGATTATGGTTGAGAAATAGTGTTCTCAGCTGCGTTGCACCTGCAAGAGCCGAAATATCCGTTATGCGATTTTGTCCGAGATCTACATATTCTAATTTTGTTAGGAACTGTAGAGAAGATATATCGGTGAGCTGATTCGTATCGAGATTGAGATCTCGCAGTTCCGTTAATCCAGAAAGAGGAGTGATGTCAGAGACTCTGTTTCCTTCCAGGAGGAGCTCCTGAAGCTTCGTGAGTTCAGAGAGCGGTGCGATTTTAGAGATTTGATTGCTCTGAATAGAAAGCTTTTCCAAACTCTCCAGCTCTTTGAGAACAGCGATATCCATGATCTGATTTCTGTCCAGGTAGAGCCTTGTTAACACACTCATGCTGCTTAGTGGTGAGAGGTCACTTAGATTGTTTCCAGAGAGCTGGAGTCTCTGGAGACCGGTAAGCTTGCCAAGCTCTGAGATATCAGCAAGTTCACAGTGAGTGAGGGAGAGCTCTTGTAACTGATCGAGAACGCCGAGTGGGGTGAGATCTCTCAGTGGAACTCCCGAAAGGCGAAACATCTTTATCCGCTTTTGCTCTGACCCTTCGATGCCACGGAGGATCTCGTCCTGATCTTTACCATTGAGCTTGGCTAGCTGAATAAGCGCCTCATACTCTCGTTTCCATATCGTATGCCCATTTATTTCGATGAAATTCGTCTGTTGGTCGTGCGCTAGAACTTCCTGAAAGGTATCTTTTGCAATTTGAAGCTCTTCGGTAAGAGCTTTTAGCTCGTTAAGTGGTGCAGTCTCGAGATTCTGCTCTTTGATTTTCTCCCGTGTCTCGCGAAGCCGAGCGTAGGCCGAGTATGAGAGGGGGTAAGGCCTTGATTCATGGTAATGCTCCTACTATCTGACACCCTTGATTGATTAATCCGCTGATAGTTGATCGATTTTCAAGGGTACGTTTGAGTGATACCTCCTTGAGGTATAAATTTTCAATGACCGGCAGCCCGGCAAGTGGCGAGATATCAGAGAGAGGATTCGCATCAAGAGAGAGGGTCTTAAGTCCCGTTGTACCTGCAAGAGGAGTCACATCGGTAATCTGGTTTTGTGAGAGGATGAGTCCTTGCAAGGCTTTCAAGTCCGCAAGGGGTGTGATGTCGGTGATTTTGTTACGGCCGAGAAAGAGAACTTCAAGATCCGGGAGTTCTGCAAGGCGTGAGATATCAGAGATGTTATTGCCATCGAGATCGAGGCCCCTTAGCTCCGTGAGCGATGCGAGGGGAGGGAGCTCTCGTATCGAGTTGTTTTTTAGATATAAGCCCCTCAGCGCAGTGAGCTCAGCGAGTACAGTAATGTCGGTAAGCTGTTTATGCTCGATGGTAAGCATTGTAACGTATCCATACTCAGTGCCGAGAATACCCTTTAACACATCCTCACTATTGCAGTGATTCATGGCGGCGAGTCGTTCAAGCTTCTCACATTCAGAAGGCCAGACGAATCCAGTCACGTAGCACCGCTGCTGTTTTAGGGTATCAAGGGTAGCTTTATTCGTATCGGTCTCAGCTAGCGGGTTCTGCCCAAAGTCGATTCGCTCAAGTGCTGTGAGTGATGTTAACAGTGAAATATCACTCAGTACTATGTTCTTGAGTCGTAGGCCTAATACCTGTCCACTCTCGTTCGATTTGATGCCGTGAAGGACTTCACGAATCTCTGTTCCATTGAGTCTCGCCAGGGACTCAAGGACTTCGAACTCACGTTTCCAGATCGTGTTGCGACCTATGGTGACAGTATTTGTCTGTTGGTCATGCTCTAATGCTTTGTCAAAACCTTCCTTAGCGGCTTTGAGTTCTTCTGTCAGGG
>JBMTVV010000038.1:0-10069 GCA_049451755.1 Bdellovibrionota bacterium | reverse complement strand
GCGACATGATTCTTCTTGACTCTGTATCAAAGTGCTTCGGCTCTTTTCTTGCCGTTGATAATATTTCTCTCAGGGTCGCACCAGGAGAAATACTCGGCTTTCTCGGGGTCAACGGAGCCGGCAAGACGACCACACTTCGAATGATCACCGGGGTAACACTACCTTCGTCGGGTTCAATTACTCTCGGTAACTACGACATGCGCACCGAACCGGAACGCGCAAAATTAATTACTGGTTACATACCAGATCGTCCATACCTCTATCCAAAACTTACTGCCGCCGAGTTCCTCTCCTTTATGGGGAGTCTGTACCGAGTCCCCAAGTCAATCCTCCCAGAGCGAATCGAGGAGCTACTCACTACGTATGGGCTTTGCGAATGGAAAGGCGAACTCATTGAACAATTCTCGCACGGTATGAAGCAACGATTAGCAACTGCTGCTGCGCTCATCGCAAAGCCACAGATTCTTATCATTGATGAGCCCATGGTCGGTCTCGATCCACACGGAGCGCAGCACTTTAAGGACTCGCTCCGTCAGTTCGCGAAACAAGGCATGACTATCTTGCTTTCGACGCACTCTCTTCATGTCGCAGAGGAGCTATCCCACAGAGTAGCAATTATTGATAGTGGCCGTATTCTCACCATAGGTACCCTCAACGAGCTCAAGGAACAGGCGGAGAATCCCCAAGCTGGGCTTGAAGAACTCTTCTTACACCTCACCGACAGAAATATTCAAACGCATCGAACACGAATTCTATAGTGCACGCTATTGAGAAACACGAATGTTTAGTGGATGAAATTCTATCTCCACATCTCGTCGAAGAATAGATACGAGAACATGTTCTGGATAGCTACCCGCTTCATGCTCTCGCACTCCACGGTAACGAAAGTGGAGGACTGGCTTCTCTCGGAATCGATCCGAAATTTCGACGCCTTCGAGCACGGCCCCTTTTCCTTCTTGAGCCATCCGTGTCTTAAGTCGAGTACGATGCGATGCTCCAACAGCCGTATTATCCATCCAGAAAAAGCTCCCTTGGCTCTGTAGCTCATTCCACATGTTGCTCGGAATCTTTCCCAATAAGAGTGCGAGTGTGTCTTCTGGACTTAAGAGCTCTCCAATAGCTCGAAACATATCTCTGCCCGTAATCTGATCTGCACTACGGGTCTTCGTGCCATCACGAAATGACATGTCCTCTCGTGAAAGAAGAAACTCCTCTAAAACTGAAAGTGAGGTGAGTGAAAGGATCTGAACACGATACCCCTCCTCCATCTGGGGCGTAATAACAGCACGGACGGTTGTCGTCTGCCCACCATATTGTACTTTGAGTCGCCCAAAAATAATACGAGAGGAGTCTTGGCGCGAAGCAACAATATCTCTCTCTAAAGACGCCATTTCGTGAGGTGTCAGAAACTGCTTCGGCAGCCCCTTATCGCGAGAGAAGCTCTGTAGCGAGCACGATGAAAAAACCGAGAGAAACAAGGCAAGAAAAACATGTCTCATGAATTCTCCTGCTTTTTTTTCTCCATGCGCTCAACAGCATCTTTTTCATCCCTACTTAAATTCTCTGTCTGCCCTTTAAGAGCCTCATTATATGTTTCGTATGCCTTCTCTCGTTCACCTAACGCGAGGAGCACATCCCCAAGATGCTCGAGAATAACAATATCACCCTCGGTAAGCCCCACAGCTCTTTCGATATGTTGCTTTGCTTCTTTGTAATTCCCACGCTTATAGTGAATCCATCCAAGCGTATCAGCGAAGTAGCCATCTTGAGGCCTCAGCTCAAGCGCCCGGTTAATAAGACCTTCTGCTCGCTCTAACTCTATTCCCATTTCTGCAAGTGCGTATGCAATATAATTGAGCGCATAAGAATTTTTGGGGTTCAGTATCAAGACTTCCTCCATCGTAGCAATGGCCTCTTCGTGTCGCCCCATCTTTTCGAGAAGGCGTGCATACTCAAACAACAAGCCTTCATTCTGCGGGTGCATCGCTAACCCCTTACCTACAACCTCTAACGCTTCCTCCTCCCGCTCAAGCTCTGAGAGGCATATCACCAAACGACTCCATATAACGGCGAGGTTCGGATGACTAACGACGAGATCCTGAAGCTCCTTTACAGCTCTCACCGGATTGCCATCCTCCTTCAGGATAAATGCTAGGAGATATCGTGCATGAGCATACAGCTCTGCATCCTTCGGAATCTCCTCTAATATCTCAAACGCCTTAATGTTTCTTCCCATCCGAACATACACGGTAGCAAGTTCGTACTGTACAGAGTAATTCTTCGGCTCCTCTTGCAGTAACAGTAGGAATTGGCGCTCTGCCCCACTAAAATTCTCTCGCGCCGCCTCTGCTGCCGCTAACTCAAGTCTAACTTTTCGGACCTCGCTATAGTCATAGCCCTCGAGTGCTGTCGTATCATCAAGTAGCCGCTGAAATTGCTCTACTGCCTCATCAAGTCGATTTTCCGCTACGAGTAGCTGAGCAAGCAGAAGATTCGCTCTAAAATGAAACGGGTCCTGCTCTACCATTTGCTCACAGAGTTTTCGAGCTGCCTCAACATCATTGTTCATGAGATATATTCGACCAAGAGAATTGAAAAGCTTCTCACTTAGTCCGCCTCGCCGCACGCCATCCTCGTAGATTTCTTGCGCCTTCTTGAAGTTCTTCGATGCCTCGTACAAATCTCCCAGCACCCAGAGCGCCATTCCAATATCTTCGGCATCATTAAGATGGGTTACGACCAAATCAATGGCTTCCTCTCGACGTCCTCGCTGTTGAAGAAAATCAGCGTAATAAAAAAAAGCTCCCTGAATAAGATCCTCCGAGGCCTCCAGCATTGCCTTGTATTGCTCTTCTGCCGCAACGAAATCTCCAGCCCATGTGAGTAGTGTTGCTAGCATGAATCGATAACGAGAGTTATTTGGATTCACCGCGATTGCCTTCTCCACCTCTACGCGAGCTTCCTCCCGTCGATCCTGCATCATGTAGAGCTCCGAGAGCGTCCAATGAAGCTTCTCAACCGGTGATGTGACTTCTTCACTCACTGCTTTCAGGTACTCAAGCGCATCATCATATGCGCCATTTGAGTAGGAAAGATTCCCTGCCACATAGTTGAATAACATATCGGAGCGCTCATGCAGCTCAGGATCCATCGCTTGTTGGCTGGCACTTCGAACCTCTACCTCAAAGTGTGATGGTGTCCCTTGCTCGCGAGATAGCGAACTACAACCGGTAGTAACAGAGGCTGCCAGCAGAAGATGAAATAACAGTCCAGTCCGTGCTGTTCTTGTCATGGAGAATATCCTCAATTGATCGAGAAATCGTTCAGTCATACACTCATACAGAAACAAAAAACACTTTGTAATAGAATGCCTGTAAAAAGTCTCTCAAGAGAAGAACAAAAAGACCACCTACCGAGCTCACACCAGCGATTCACAGGCAATTTTGATTCTACTATACATCACCTCTTCTCAATTCTGAGTCCACTTTTTCCGAAACCCTTGCTCGTCAAGGATCCGATTTTCCTCTCTTTCGTAGATGATCAGGTACCCCTACGCAGCAACTTGCCTTTGCCACACCCCTCCTCGCGCCTCGAAGAGTCTCTTCAAGCAATTCATAAATATGAATACTGGCAACAGAAGAGTAATGAGCATGGAGTCGTCTTTACCCCAACACGTGCTGCTGAAGCGCTCATAGAACGGGGGCTCTCAGAGAAACGCACTTCGGGAAACGTGCGTACTATTCTCGATCCTGCATGTGGAACTGGAATTCTGCTCTGCTCAGTCTTGTCGCGAGCCCTTCAAAGAGAGCGTATCGTAACAGCTCCTCATGCAGCTTACTTTATTGAGCACTCACTTTTTGGAGTCGATCGAGATCCGGTAGCAGTGTCTTTGTGTCGCTTTGCACTCCTGCTTACCCTTTGTAAGCACATGCCAGACCAGCATCAGGAACATGTTGAATATTTTACCACATGGCGTCGAAATATTCGGTGTGGAGATTTTCTCACATCGCGGTCCAAGGATACATCCCGCCGATTTGATTCTCTTCACTGGGGAGACGGTTACCTGCCTGAGCAGTTCACGCACATCATTGCAAACCCTCCATACGGACTCTCTCGAGACGGGCAGATTCGGCCTGAGCTTCTGAACATCTATAAGCAAGAATATAAAAACGTGCTCTCTGGCAAGCCAAATAAATATCTTCTCTTTCTTGCTGCCGCTCTACGGCGACTCCAAGACGATGGGACACTTGCTTTTCTCATTCCAAATTCGTGGCTCGGAATTCGATCTGCAAGAAGTTTTCGCAAGATGCTACTCCATTTAGGACATCTCACTTCGATCGACACCTTCAAAGAGCGAATCTTTCCAGACCGGGGAGTGGAGGCGGTGATTGTGACGGCACAAAGGCAGCATAGCGCCTCGTTTGTAACCCGCACTTTTCCATCTATTCACGCTTCTGCGCCAACAACAGAGGCAACGCTTTGCTGCAAGGATGTATTAGAGCAAGATTCTGACGCAAGAATTCCGACAGGACTTTCCTCTGACTTACTTCTTCTCAAAAAACGTTTTTTAGCGAAAACTACACCACTGAAAAATTCGAGCCTCTCTGTCTCCCCCAAAATTGCACTTCAAGTCTATGCTACCGGAAAGGGAGATCCGCCTCAGACAAGGGAGATTGTTCAATCTCATCCTTTTCATCACTCAAGAACGATAAGCTCATATTCAAAAAAATGCTTATCAGGGCGAGCCGTCTCTCGGTTTTCTATCGTCTGGGAAAATGAATGGCTTGAATACGGTCCGTGGGTGGCCGAACACCAACCGTTAGGGCGCTTTCAGGGCCCAAGAGTGCTTGTTCGAGAAATTCTTGGTCGGTCTCCCTACTATTGTATAGCGACTTACACCGAAGAGGAGTACCTCTATAATCGCTCTATCCTCCACATTATTCCCACCCGAGGGTGCGCCCAGCCGAGACAAACTCTTTTAGCGCTCCTCCTTTTGCTGAACTCGAAAATAGGAAGTTTCTACCTGAGAGTATGCGGAAGAAAATCCTCTCGAGCACTTTTTCCAAAAATCGTCTTAGAAGATTTACTCTCCTTTCCAATTCCGCACGATTTTAAGCAGACAGCTCCCTTTCTCTCGCAAGAGGCTGAGCGACTGCTACACAATAAAATCTCAATTCTTCCGGATTCAATAGAAACCAGAATCGCTGCGCTGTACGATCTGACCCTGCTCGACGTAGAGGATGCCCTACTTGCGAGTGGATGAAATATCAACTCTGACGGCATCTTCAGCAGCGCGAGCTCTCATCGCCTGCTTCTTCGTTTCCGCCTCGTTCGTAGCCTCTGCTAACCGATCTTGCTGCTCCTGTATCCTTTCCTGGGATCGCTCGCGAATGGCAGCTTTTCGAGCATCAGAAGATGTTGCCTCTACACTCATGAGATACTCTCACTACTTCTAAGGACACTCATCCTGCCTGTAGAGGAGATCGACAACGATCGGTTTTGTCTGAAGTTTTTTTCCATTCCTGCATTGAAATTCAGTGATCTGCTGATTTTTTTCTCTGAAATATTTCTACCTCTTCCACCTGGGCTACTAATTTGTAGTGGTAGTTTCTGAGGACTTCCCGTATCTCAGGAGACAAGTACACTCGATGTCCGATTACTACGGATACGACACCCTCTGAAAGAATTGCTCGTAGTTGAACATTTGAAAGGAGATGATATTGCACTTGCTCGGCTGTTGATAGCGTCTCTACATATGCCCCCCGACCAAAATGATTTTCACCACCGGGGATACTCTTGCGATCAATTCCAACAAGGTATCCGGGCCAAAGGGCAAGTATTGAGTCTTCAGGTAACGTAAACTGCTCAACAAGACTACTGATATACTGAACTCTTGTAAGGTTCCACTCTTTAGCTCCCTGCTCGTTACCTATGCCAATAACGCCCGTCCCAGAGACTGTATAGCGCTCGATATCAGACAGAAGGTGGCGCTCGTAGGTAACACCCAAGAATAGGAGAAACGAAACGATACCGAAAAATCGGAGACGATTACTATTCTCCAGCATGATCATAATGCTCATCACCGTAACAATAACAGCAAACGGTACTACCGTTACAAAGTACTGAACATAAGTCGGAGTGGGCACAAAACTCACCACAAGCAAGGTCAGCCCGATTATTCCTGAAAGCCTTCCCGCCATAGGAAGCTTCCGCCACAGGAGGAATAATCCAAGTATCATCCCACCAAACAGGAGCGGCGTCTGAAAACCACGAAACTTTTGACTCGGCTCACCGAGAGAAAACAAGACTTCACATATACGCCACTTCCCATTAAGCGAATCCTGAAAAGTAAGGTCTGAACGAATAAGATGATAGCCAAGATTGGAAAAAGAGAACGAATTAACGTCAAGAGTCGCAAGAGCACCGAGTGGGAGACTCCCTGCAATGAAACCGAGAAAAAACCGTATTGGTGCCTTTTTGTCTCTACCGTTACCGAATAAAAAGAGTATCGGAATAATGCAGAGTGGAAGAAAGAAAAGTCGGGTTTGAACCGCCAGCGAGAACAGTAGTCCACTTCCCATAGTCCCGAACCACACTCTGGCTCTCGGATCTCGCTCACGTTCCATAAGGAGATACACGCCAGCGAGTAGAAGGAGCGTTGACAATCCGTACGTCTGAATAACGGGGAACCAAGCGAATGACAGGTGACATGTAGCGGTGAGTACAAAACCGACCAGTGCTCCAGCACGTCCTACATTCCTTATGAGGATCAGATAGACGAGCCAGAGGATACCCGCAAAGCAAAGCCCAGAAATAATCCGATAGACATCCCAGCTAGACCCGAAGAGAAGTCCGCCGAATCCGTAGAAGTAGGCCGTAAGAGGCATCTGCGGGAAGAAAAAGTCTCTATACGGTACGCTCCCGTCACTCACCAACTGTGCCGCATAGGCATAAAAGCCTTCATCACGGGCGACAAGCCGTTTTAATGCGAACAATACGCCCACAGAAATTGAGAGTATGAGCACCAGAATGTTAAAAATGGGAAATTTCTTCATTCTTCCTAGATAAATACCCCCTCCAACTCCCAATTACCAGCTATTCGCGGTACAACAAGGGTATGGTAGAGATTACCCCTATTGAAGAAAATGTCGACAAGATAGTTCTTGGTGAAAAGACCATATTCCTTGTTGGGACGGCTCACATTTCGCAAGCGAGCGTCGAACTGGCAGAACGAGTTATTCGAGAGACAGATCCAGATAGTGTCGCCATCGAGCTGTGCGAGAGTCGTCATGCCTCTCTTCTTGACCCAGAACGGTGGAAAAATACTGATATCGTCTCGGTCATTCGCTCGGGACGAGCATATGTGCTGATGGCCCAACTCGTACTGGCAAGTTTTCAGAAAAAACTTGGCGACCAACTCAAGATTAAGCCCGGAAGTGAAATGCTCAGGAGTGCTGAAGTCGCCAATGAGCTTGGTAAGCGACTCGTGTTAGCAGATAGAGATATCCGAGTGACCTTAAAGAGAAGCTGGTCAGCTCTTGGTCTTTTTGGCACCTTCCGTCTCATCTCAAGTATGATCATAAGCCTCTTCTCTGAGCAGAAAATTGACGCGGAAGAAATTGAACGCCTTAAAAAGAGCGACGCCCTTGAAGAAATGATGCGAGAGTTTTCTGAAGTGCTCCCAGAAGTACGAGTAGCGCTCATCGATGAACGTGATTCGTATCTTGCTGCTAAAATAAGGGAGGCTGAAGGGGATACTATTGTTGCGATCGTTGGCGCAGGACATGTGCCTGGTATTCGAAAGAAAATTGGGACACCGATAGATATTGAAGCACTTGATGTCATACCACCTCCGAATCCAATGTGGAAAATACTCCAGTGGCTTATTCCGGCTCTCGTCATCGGGCTCTTTGTCTTCGGCTTCATGGGGTCAGGCATAGAGACAGTCACTGAGATGGCCTGGACGTGGCTTCTCATTAATGGAAGCTTTGGCGCCCTCGGTTCTCTTATCGCCCTCGCTCACCCAGTGACCATCGTAATCGCATTTGTCGTATCACCGTTCACCTCATTAAACCCTTTCATTGCCGCTGGCTGGGTAGCGGGACTCGTAGAGGCTATCATACGAAAACCGCGAGTTGCCGACCTTGAAACGGTCGCTGATGAGATCAGTGAGCACTTTTCAGGAATTTGGAGGAATCGAGTAACCCGCATTCTCCTTGTTATTGCCTTAACGAATCTGTGTGGCACAATTGGGACGATTATAGGCATTGAGCGAATGACCTCGATACTACGTTAAGAGCGAGCAGTAGAATGACCGAGAATACCGCGCTAGAGCCCAAAAACTCTGATATGACACATGATCAGGCGGGTGAGAATACTGAAATGGATCAATCCACACTGCAAGCTGCTGTAACAGCCACCGAGAGACGGCTCCTTCAATTCCAACTCGTTGCTTCTCTCGCTCTTGGAACTCTCAGTGGACTCCTCATTGGCCTTCCCCTAGCTCAAACGCAATCGCCACTTGTGGCATCGTGTCTTATGACTGTATTTGGACTCATGGGGTTATTGATTGGCTATCGAAGAAGAAAAGATCGAGCTTTTCTCTACATCTGCTTTGCCGTAGTGTTGCTCTTATCTGGAACGATCTCAACATCTCTCGTTCCTGAAAATAATGGACGAATGCCATGAATCACAAGGAATCAGACTCAATCCTTCGCATCGCAAAAGAGGTCATTCTCGATGAGGCAAAAGCGCTGCAAACGATAGCGGAAAACGTCGGTGCAGAGTTTGAACATTCGGTTCGAACTATCTCTCAGATGGAGGAGATTGGGCGAGTTATAGTAAGTGGCATGGGAAAGTGTAGCTTCATCGGTATGAAAATCTCTGCCACCCTAGCGAGCATCGGTATCCCCTCATTTTTTCTGCATCCAGCTGAGGCTGTCCACGGAGACCTCGGTCGATTCACCCGCAACGACATTGCCCTTCTACTTTCAAATTCAGGTGAAACTGCTGAAATTCTGGAACTTCTCCCCTTTTTGACTCGGGTGGGATGCCCCGTCATTAGTATGACTGCTCACAACGACTCAACGCTCGCAAGAAACTCGTTGATCACCCTAGCGCTTGGAAAACATAAAGAGGCAGGACCACTTGGCTTAGCACCAACGACCTCAACAACAGCGATGCTTGCACTGGGAGATGCGCTAGCAATGGCATTACTCGATCTGAAAGGCTTGTCTGAAAGAGACTTTGCTGGATTTCATCCGGCTGGTTCTCTTGGGCGATCTCTCCTCAGTGTCAATGAAATTATGAGAAAGGGGGATGAGTTATGTATCGTCTCTGCTCACACCGCTTGTCGAGAGGTATTACAAAAAATCTCAAACACTCGAGGACGACCAGGAGCTGCCATAGTAACGGATGAGAACAATATTCTTATAGGAATCTACACTGATGGAGACCTCCGGAGATGCCTTAACACAGGTGAACAGTTTCTCGAGCAGCCTGTTTCCAACCATATGGGGAAAGATCCGAAGTCTGTTTCGCCAACAACACTCGTGAAAGAGGCCTCAGCGATTATGACCGAGCATAGAATCGACCAGTTAATCGTTGTGGATAGCAATAAAGAGCCCATTGGCTTACTCGATATTCAAGATGCAGCATCTGTGAGACTGAAATAGTCGCATAATTCATGGTGAGACGTTCTCAATGAGGCGTTATCCCTACGAGAATCTCCTACCTCGCTCAAGCCGACATAAAATCACATACTTAGCCAATAAATGGCGCACATTTTCGCTACGAACTCGCCTGGGTCACACTCCTCTAAAAAGTATTCATAACATTAGCAAGAACTGAGCAATACGGGACGAGCCCGTATGCAAGAGAGGGGTTACTCCATGAATTCATCATCAAAGCTCAAAGAAACCGTTCATCAACTGCTGAGCCAGCAGCACTCACTGACTCAAAAATCAGCGGAAGCTCGGAAGAGATTTTCCGGTAAGGTAAAAAAACGAGACATCGAATTGGCCGTTACTGTTCTCCTCGTTGACCTTGCTGCCTCGGATCAGGATTTTGA
>JBMTVV010000037.1:0-10092 GCA_049451755.1 Bdellovibrionota bacterium | reverse complement strand
TCGGAAGGGGATTGAGGTATCTCAAGTGTACATGACCAACACGACGACCCTCATCACGAAGCTCCGTCACGGCGCCCTCTATCGCTCCGCGAGTACTTCCCCAACCAACGATGAGGAGCTCTCCCTCTTCATCACCAAAAATAGGTGTCGGAGGCAGTGTATCAGCGATGCGCTGAATTTTTTCTGCGCGGAGCCGTACCATAAGCTCATGATTGTCTGGATCATATGAGATGTTGCCCGTTTTATCCTGCTTCTCAAGTCCGCCAATTCGATGCTCAAGCCCAGGAGTTCCAGGAACTGCCCATGGGCGAACGAGCTGTTCATTTCGTTCGTATGGAAGGAACTTCTCTTCGTTACTTGTTTGAACGAATGGTGGTTGAATCGTTGGGAGTGAGGCTACGTCTGGTATCACCCACGGTTGGGAGCCAGTTCCGATATGACCATCGCTCAGGAGAAAAACTGGAGTCATGTGCTCAACTGCGATGCGACACGCTTCGAGCGTTGTTTCGAAGGCATCGTCTGGTTGTGAAATTGCAAGTACCGCGACCGGGGATTCTCCATTCCGTCCGTAGAGTACCTGAAGGAGATCCGCTTGCTCAGTTTTCGTTGGCAGACCAGTAGAGGGACCAGCTCGCTGAACATCAACGATAACGAGCGGTAGCTCAGTACAGACGGCGAGTCCAATCGCTTCTTGCTTGAGCGCTATTCCAGGCCCACTTGAGCCTGTTACCCCTAATGAGCCTCCATACGATGCCCCAATGGCAGAACAACACGCTGCAATCTCATCTTCAGCCTGAAACGTTCGAACGTCATACTCTTTGTACTTCGACAGTTCGTGGAGAATGTCACTCGCTGGTGTGATCGGATAGCTCCCGTAGAAAAGCGGGAGTTTGCTTTGCTCTGATGCAGCAATTAACCCGAGCGCTATGCCCTGATTCCCAGTAAGATTTCGGTACGTGCCAGCTTTCTGCGGCGCACTTTGAATCTCAAAACGAGTAGCGAGAATCTCTGAAGCTTCAGCATAGGCCATGCCAGCATAGAGCGCCTCTTTGTTCGCTTGAATGATCTCATCTTTCCCTTTGAACTTCCTCTCTATCCACGCAATCGTTTCGTCTATCTTTCGCGTGAATACATGACAAACGATCCCAAGAGCAAAGAAGTTCTTACACTTCTCCTTTGCACTATTTGGAATGTTTATCCCTTCCAGCGCTCGCTGTGTTTGGGTAGAAATATCGACGTCAACAATTCGGTACTGGGTTCTGAGCGCCTCGCTCTCAAGGGGATTCTCTGAGTACTGCACCTTCGCGAGGTTTTTTTCGTGAAATGCATCTCGGTTACAAATAAGCATTCCGTTTGGTTTAAGATCCTTCACGTTGGCTTTCAGAGCAGCAGGGTTCATGGCCACCAAGACATCCACCTCATCGCCAGCAGTGAAAATTTCTTGATCTCCAAAGTGTATCTGAAAAGCGCTGACCCCTCCGATTGTCCCGGCAGGTGCTCGTATCTCAGCAGGGAAGTCAGGTTTAGTAGCGAGATCATTTCCGAGACGGGCCGTCTCTGCGGTGAAACGAGTTCCGGTTAACTGCATTCCATCGCCGGAGTCCCCCGCAAACCGGATGGCGACACGCGAAAGTGTGCTGGGTTGAGGGGTTGAACGGTGTTAGTTAGAGCACATAGGTAACCCTGAGTTTGTCCAATATGAGCCCTCAGGTTAGGGATCCGGATTGGGCGTGTCAATGCTTGCCACTGTATTTTCAGGAAGTTAGTAGTGAAAGCATCTGGAGCCATTGAACTCGGGAAACCGCGACTGAGCGATGTAAAGTGGCATCCTAATAAGCATGGAGCCGCAACAGCAAAATCTGACTCTCCCATCACTCTCCCTCTGCATGATTGCAAAAAATGAGGAGCACTGCATTCGGGAGGCTATCTTGAGTGTTTCCACTCTTTTTTCTGAATTTATCCTTGTAGATACGGGTTCTACGGATGCTACCGTTTCGATTGCCGAAGAGTTTGGCGCAAAAGTTATCCATGAGCAGTGGGTAGATGATTTCTCGGCGCATAGAAATTCCTCCCTCGCGCATGCCTCTGGGGAATGGATTTTGGTCCTCGATGCGGATGAGGTAATTGATGAGACCCAGTTGCCCATCCTTCGCCACCTGATAGCTGGGGAAAAGAAGTGTTATCAATTTATACAGAGGCACTACACTGATGACCATAGACTCAGTAGGTTTCAGCCGAGCCGGGGGCAATATCCTGAGCGGGAAAAGCATCATATCGGATTTTTTGATAGTTGGTTATGCCGATTATTCACAAACGATACGAGAATCCGATACGAGAATCGGGTCCATGAGCTCGTCGAACCTGCTATTCAGAGAGAGCAGGTTTTTCAATTGGAGCGGGCGCCGATACTTCTCCATCACTACGGGAATACCGCAGAGCTAATAGAGAGGAAGAAGAAAAAAGGACTCTATTCCCTGCTTGGTCAGCGTAAGCTCGATGAACATCCGGAGGAGTGGAAAAACTTTTATGAGCTTGGCATAGAGCACAATACGAACGGGCGCTTAGAAGAGAGCGTTGAGTGTTTTGAGGCTGCGCTTACCCGTAATCCGGCTTACACAAATATCTCGATAAACCTCGGGTATGTACTCACAGAGCTCGGCCGATTTGATGAATCAGAGAAGGTGCTAAGCTCCGCGCTTCAGTTAGCCCCGAAGAGCGCCGAGCTTCTCTGTAATCTTGCGGTTAATTATATGCGTCAGGGTAGGGATGCGCTCGCTGTCCCGTTGCTAAAAGAAGCCATTACAATTCATTCGAATTACTTGAATGCGTATGCCAATCTTGGAAGCGCTTATTTTCGACTCGGATTGCTTTCAGAGGGAACTCAGGTCTATCAGCAAGGAATTGCTCAGGCTCCCCGTAACGTAAAAATGTATGAACGCTTTGCAGTATCACTTCTTGATGTAGGAAAACTCCGTGAAGCGAAGACGGTTCTTGAAGCGGTGATTCAACTGGCTTCTCAACAACCAAGTGGATGGGGATTGATGGCGCTTACGCTAGAGCGACTCGGGCTGCCAAAGGAAGCTCTGATGGCACGACAGAAGGAGCAGGAGTTACTTGCAGTAGGCGACTCTTGATCGCGGGGAGCCTTGACGAGGGTGATGAGGAATCCCTCCTGTTCTATTCTGAGGGATGACGTTTTATGAATTTACAATTTACCGCAATTCAAAGATGACAAATGGAAGAAATTCTCATCTTAATGGTAGTTGCTTCAACTGGTTATGTAGTTCGTTGAGCGGCACTTTCCTAACCCGCCGTTCCATCGGCGCGGTTGGAGACAATCGGGAAAATGTGCCTTAGGTGTATTTAATGCATTTAGCACACCCGCAGTTTTGTGTATGATTATTAAATAAGGCTAATGATAAAGAGGGGTTGAACTGTGAATAAGTCCGAGCTGATTGAGAAGCTAGCCGAAAAAACGGGTCTTAACGTGATTCAGGCAGAAGAGGTCGTAAACCTCATCTATAAGAAAATGAGAGATACCCTCGTCGGAGGTGGCCGAATAGAGATTCGAGGCTTTGGTAGCTTCGTAGTAAAGGAATATGACTCCTATCAGGGGCGGAATCCTAAGACAGGTCAGCGTATCGATGTGCCAAAAAAGAAGCTTCCATTTTTCAAAGTTGGAAAAGAGCTGAAAGAGAGGATTGATAGCATAGAGGACCGTCCAGAAGGTGAGGCTCCATCTCCTCAATAAGTAGTCGGCTCAATAAGCGCCGAGTACTTAGTACGTCTTTGTGTATTCTTCGTTGGCTGTCCCTTAGGGGAACTCAAGAACATTGAGGTGGATTCCTACCCCTTGATCGGTCGCTAGCAGTATCTCGTGCTCTTCTTTAGAGAACATCACTTTAGATTTCCGTCTCATGTGTCGAAGCTAATAACTCTACATGACTGGTGCTTACCTTTGGTTTGTTATGTAATAAGGCGATAGTAGGGATGGCCACTTGCCTCGATTGAAAAGGATTAGAAATGTCGATTGATTTCTTACAGGATTTAGAGCGTGCAGTTGAGAATGGTAAAGAGATGTTTGCGAGCCCGAACATTGGTAGGAATCAGTGGATGATTAGCGAAAATGATGCTGAGGTAGAAAAGGTTGCTGTCAGAGCCGCAAACAATCGTAAGATGCCCGTGAGCCTCGTAAGACTCGTTTCGAAGTTAGATGCGCTTGTAGGAAACTCGTACCTTGTACCGACGAAGATTGGCGAGCCTGGCCCAAGAGGCGAGGCTGTGATCGAGTGGTCGGTGGTAGAAACACGAGAGGCGGCAGAGATGATGAGAGACCTGCGTCGAGGTCCCGCCCCGTATTTCGCAATGCAAGTCGAGAAGGTTATTGAGCCAGCTGAGGCTCTCCAATAGCAGCCTAGGGCACATATCGTTGAAACAACATTTCCCATCGTATTGGGATAATTCATTTGAACAGGGATCGATTTCGTGTATCGTCTTCCGGTAACTGAGTCTTACTGAAAAATCGAAGCATTGAGTGGTATGATGGAAATGAATTTTGAGCCCCGCCTTGTCATTGTAAAAGAGGTTGTAGAGAGTCGCTACTCAAATGGAGTCCGACCAGCTTCTTGGGACGAGCGGCGAGCTGGTGTCGATAGAATCCGCACGAGTGAAGGGGAGGAGTTGTTACTTCTGAGTGGGGGTCAGCAAGGTACACCGAAGGTTGGCTGGCAAGTGCTGTTGACCGGACAAGAATCTCTGAGTCAAGACAATGCCCAGATGACGACTTGTTTCACGTGGACACTGTATGGGCTTGGTGCAGCTCACGGTTCAGAGAAGCTAGCCTCTCTCTAAGCCTTCCATATGAGTGGTGCGTTCTGCCTAACTTCCGTTTGCGGTCGGTCACCGTTCCAATTGCTTTTTTGTTGCACTGTCTTCTGTTCGATTGAAACTACCCAGGTCTGACTATCTCAATTTGTTTGAGTGAGAACGGGTACAGGTGTGTTGCAAGGTCTCCTCGTCTGGTTCTTCCGACATCACACGGGTCGCCTGTCACACGGGTCGCCTGTCAAAGAGTCATTACTCGTCGTATTCTGATTCTACTTGTCGAATCTGTAGGGGAATGATCGGCTGTTCATCAAACAAGATAGGAAAGTCTTCGGAGAGCTCTGAATAGAAATTTCTCGGAAGTGAGAGGTCTGATACATATAACCGGCCAAGCAAGTCTTGTTGTTGTAGTAGTGATGTAAGTGGTGCCCCTAAGGCCATAGTTGAAGAGGCAAATAAGCGCTCGCCTTCGAGTTCTCCCGTTTCTAGGTTCACTCCGGAGGGTGCAAGCACACAATGTACTGGAGTGCTCAGTTCATTCAGGATGGCAACACACGAGTCTAGGAAAGGATCTACTTGAGGCGAACCTCTCTTTGACCTCGAGATATCTGCCGCTCCAAAAATAATGTTGTGACACTCTTGAACGATATCAATAACGAGAGCGTTCTGTTCGTCTTTGTTCCAGTACTCAATATTCATACCGTACGCTTTTGCGCCACGTAGGGACTCATTGATGTTGAGTAGGGAGTCTTCTTCGGAATGTCCGAGAACAAGAATAGCCACATCTGAACCAGCATTTTTGAGATGTCTCAGGCAGTTAATCGCAATGCTTCCTGCAAAGGTGTCTCGTACCATTCCACAAATGAGCCCACCCTTCGCAGAGAGGCCAAGAGCGTAGCGAACGACCATAGCGAGGCTATATGCAGGCCCCTCTGCCAGAATAGAGGGGTTGAGGTGATACTTTTCACAAAGCAATGTGATGCCTCGTTCCAGTGTGTGAAGAGGAATCCCAGGGACAGTCGTTCCATCTTCTTTCTGAAAGTAATTACCTGAATTGCTCACCGTTTACACCTACTAGTTTATTTCAACCTCAGCAGTATGTAGTATCACCCGTGTCAGGAATCAACAAAAGGCTAAAGTGGTATGGCAGTGAAAAAAGGCCCAGTCGTTGCGATTGTGGGTGCAACCGGTGTCGTTGGTAGTGAGATGCTCAGGATACTTGAAGAGCGGAAAGTGTCGGTAGGCGAGCTGTGCCTGTTTGCTTCAAAAGAGTCTGCTGGCGAGCTGTACGCATTTCATGGCGAAGAAATCGAAGTAGACGAGCTCGCACAGGATTCGTTCTCTGGCGTGAATTATGCTCTCTTCGCGGTCGATTCTGCCCTTGCTGAAAAATACGTACCTCTTGCACGAGAGGCCGGCGTAACAGTCGTGGATAATTCGAGTGTCTACCGCCTCCAGGATGACATACCGCTCGTAGTACCAGAGGTAAATGGAGATCTCATTACTAGTGAGCAATCCTTGATCGCGAATCCAAACTGTACCACAGCACAACTTGTTCCGGTGTTAGCGATTATGCACCGGGCTGCTGGATTAAAGCGGGTAGTCGTCTCGACCTATCAGGCGGTATCTGGTGCAGGAAAAGAAGCGCTCGATGAGTTATGGGAGCAGACGAGAGCTGTGTTTACCCAGAGTGCAATTCCAAGCGAGGCCTTTCAACATCAAATCGCCTTTAACTGTATTCCCCAGATAGATGTGATGCTCGAGAGCGGGTATACACGGGAAGAAGAGAAGGTGATTCAGGAAACACGAAAGATACTCGGAATCCCAGATCTTCCAATCACCGTTACTGCCGTACGAGTTCCGGTATTCCACAGCCACGGAGAGAGTGTGAATGTTGAGCTTGAGCAACCTCTTTCTCGTGAAGATCTGCTGGCGCTTTTTGAAGCAGATCCCTCACTAGAGGTATATTCTCACCCTGAAGACCTACCCCTCCAGATAGACGCAGCAACTCGCGATCCTATTTTTGTTGGGCGTATTCGAAAAGATGAATCAGTTCCTTCTGGCTTTAACCTTTGGCTGGTCGCCGATAATCTAAGGAAGGGAGCCGCTCTGAACGCTGTGCAAATACTCGAGAAGATTCTCACCATGAAGAAAGAAGGGCTGCATTCAACGCATGAGTAAGATTCGACTCGTTATCGAATATGATGGCAAGAGATTCTCAGGTTGGCAGATTCAGCCTCAGGTGAGGACTATTCAGGGGGAGCTGCACGCAGCACTGTGCACCGTGCTGCGTACTGATCAGGTCTCTCGCCCCATCGCTTCAGGTCGTACTGATGCTGGAGTGTCGGCACGGCGACAAGTCGTCTGCTTCGAAGCGCCGGTTGGTGTGGAAATGCTCCATAAGATACAAGTCGGTGTGAGTAGCATTTTGAAGTCAGAAGTATCAGTGTTATCCGCATCAATAGTCGCTGATGAATTCCATCCTGTTCGTGATGTCGTTCGTAAACAGTATTCGTATGCTATCTGGAATCATCCGAGTCCTCCGGCTCTGAGTTTTGGTTCTGTTATGCATGTCATTGAGCCACTTGATATTCCGGCGATGAGACGGGAAGCGAGTTGCTTAATTGGTGAACACGATTTCTCGAGTTTTCGCGGGCATGGCTGTGGGGCAACCTCTCCCGTTCGGACGCTTGAGCGTATTACCATAGAGCGGGATGGAGACCTTGTCGTTTGTGAGTTTCAAGGAAAGGGGTTTTTAAAGCAGATGGTCCGAAATCTCGTGGGCACTCTGGTGGAGTACGGCCGTCAGAATCCTAAAATCCTCATGTGTAAAGAAGTACTAGAAGCTCGTGATAGAAGGTGTGCCGGAGTAACGGCAGAACCATGGGGGCTTACGCTTGACTGGGTTGAGTATCCAGAGGGTAGGCTGTGACCATGAGTGTGCCCGTGGGAGTATCTCACTAGCCGGGAATAATCATTGCTCTTACGATAGCGACTACGAGTAGGCCAAGTTGATAGAGCTCGTTACCAAACAGTCCGAGACCATCCCAACCTCCAAGAATCCATAAGAGAAGCAGTGAAGTGATACAGATGTTCATTGCGATAATATAGACGAGAGAAATCCAGTATCCTCCTCTGATATCAGTCAGGTCTGTTTGAATTGGAGTAGCGTCTTTTAGCTGTAAATATAATTCCGCTCCGTGAACGGCGATAAGAAAAAGTGTTGCACTGACTTCATTCGCATGTCTGATCATTGGGTAAAGGAGTAGCCCAATAAAGGTCAGGACTGGCAGAAAGTACGGGGCGAGTGATATGAATGCATTATACTCAGCGGTGTCTTTTGTGTACGCATAGTGAAAGGCGCCAGACATTCCCTGTAACTTGAGCTTCTTCCATTTGTTCCCGACAAATAGGGCAAATATAGCATGTTTATACTCGTGAATGAGGACTGAAATCTCACCACGAAGGAGAGTATATCCAAACCACCAGCCGAGGATAAAACCGGCTCCAGTGACAAGGAGTAGAGGCTCGTCAGTCGTAAACAATACGGTAGAGACAGTGATGATTCCTGCTAGCGCAAGGGGCAACGAGGCAAGGTATGAAAAGAAAAACGCTAGGCCTCCTAATTTGAGACTGGTTTTTTTACCTTTTCCCTGCGACATTCAACTACCAGCGTTTTTAGCCGTTACTACCGTTCTTTGGCGACCGTGGAATAAGAAGGGTAGCAAGTTTTGTTCTTTTCTATAAGAAGTGAAAAGAAAGTACCATCTTTATTCTCATAAGGAGCTCACGGCTCTCTCGTGAACCGCTGGTCAATGAGGATTCGAAATAATCGCTTTTGCCAATGCGAGGCTGTTGGGACGATAGGTTCCATTCATAAGCTGTTGTTTTAAGAGCTTCAGACGCACCGCTCTTTCAGCGTCGCTTTGATGCAGGAACCGTTCAGATGCCTCCTTAATTCGAGGGTTTAACTTTGGAATTACTTTCTCGTTCATTATACTACTCCGGACCAAATCTCCGAGGATGCTGACTTCCCTGTATGTCTGTTAGGATTTCCGTACCCTCGTGACTTAGCACCTTACTCTCTCAAAATACATTTGCTCCGTTCGATGTCGCCATCTAAAGCAATTCTCGAAAATAATGCCATGAAAGTGGCGGTATTTTCAGTGATCGCTCTAACATGAGGAATCGACCACTCCTAGCAGGAGCTGAACTCTTGGTGACTAAATTGGCAGAAATTCGTGGCGACTTATGTCTTTGGCTTTGCGATGCAAAGCTAGACTGACATGCTGCACGAAAAGCTACGCTGGATGGAGATCCGCAAAAGTTGGTGATCACACTTCGAATTAGGAGAGATGCTCCTACGAGTTCTACTTACTCGACTTCAATGTCTAGCGCTTGGAGAGCTGGCAGCTCTTGACCTTCTAGGAGAGCAAGAAAAGCTCCGCCTCCGGTCGAGATGAAGTCGAACTTATGTGCAAGCTCAAGCTTATGTATCGCCGCGTCAGTATCTCCGCCGCCAACAATGGTAACCCCAAGTGCGTTACCAACGCTCTCCACCATGCTCTCAGTACCTGCAGCAAACTCTTCTTGCTCAAATGCTCCCATTGGCCCATTCCATACGATGGTAGCAGCATTTTGGATAGCCTCTTGAAAGAGAATCCGTGAAGCGGGCCCAATGTCGAGCGCCATACAGTCAGCTGGAACTTCTTGTGTCGTTACATTTCTGGCAAGACCCTGACTCTTTAGTCCTGGAGCTACCACGACGTCAACTGGGAGGTAGAGTTGACCACCTCGGCGAGCTACCTTCCCGAGAATTTCTAGAGCCTGCTTAAAGAGTGCTGGTTCGTACAACGAGCGTCCCATCTGCATTCCTTGCGCAGCGAGGAATGTGTTTGCCATTGCGCCTCCAACGATAACTTTATCCGCTTTTTCGCACAGTCTCGTGAGCACTCCTAGTTTCGAGGAGATTTTCGCTCCGCCGACAATCACACATAGTGGTCGTTCGGGTTGTATGAGTGCTTTCTTAAAGTAGTCAAGCTCTTTTTGCATGAGAAGCCCCGGAACTTTCACTGGGAGTAGTGATGGGACTCCAACGACTGATGCATGTGCTCTGTGGGCGGTTCCAAAAGCGTCATTTACGTAAACATCTGCAAGTGATGCGAGTGCCTGAGCAAATTCAGGACTGTTTTCTTTCTCGCCTTTATGAAACCGGAGATTTTCTAAGAGAACGATATGGCCGGCAGAAGCCTGTTCAACGATTTCTGC
>JBMTVV010000036.1:0-10357 GCA_049451755.1 Bdellovibrionota bacterium | reverse complement strand
TGTGAGTCAGCAGTTCCTTATCGACCTTCTACAACCACTTAATCAGAGGTAGTTACTCGATGCGCTTTATTAAAAAGGTTCGTAATTCAGAGACAGCGGTAATCCCACGTACACTATCGGTCTGCTTACTGCTCGTGTTCTTTCCACTCTTAATCAATATTCTTCTGGGCGAGCTGTCCTCAATGTTTTCCGAATGTGCCGGGAGTAGCCTAGATTTCTGTCTTGGTATGCTCACAAGAGAGACTCTTCTGCTTTTCGTATTACCACTTCTCGTAGTGCTCATTATTTTTTTGTGGAATGTGGTACAGTCGGTTATGAGTCCACCCATCACAAGCAGCAGGAGTGAAGGGAGACGTATGGTAGCGAGTGTCGGAGTATATGCCATTATAGCGGCCGTCTTCGCACTCAGTTTCTTCACGGCCATATATTTTTACTTCCCAAGCTTTTTAGAGAATTGGCTGGCACTTCGTTTAGAGCGGGATTTTGATGAATTGCCCCTCTACTCACCTCTGTTTATACTTACTATAATTCTTGGTGCAGGGATGGGAATAGTGAGTATACTGCTCCCAGTCATTCGCTGGTCCCGCGCTCGGGATTATGGTGCTGGGACTCAGAGTGGTCGCGATGATTAAAGCCACGGCACCGTTAGCGAGTATCGTTTTACACCTTCGACTGAATAGAGCTCATTGGGGGAGCAATGAAGAGCCGGATAGAGCAGTTAATGTTTCGTGATGAGGTACGGTTGCCGCTCCTCTCCCTTGTTCCAGAAGGGAGTAGTATTGCACAACTCTCAAAATTACGAGCCCCGCTCCTTGCACGTTTGGAACGGGTTGAGGAAAGCCTTCGTGAAAGAAGAGAGGATTCCTTAAGCCCGCAATCACCAGAAATCACACGCAGAGATGAGCGAGATATGCTCAAAGTCGCTATCGATTGGATCGCGTTACAAGAAGAGGAAAATGTCGCCAGATAACGATACACCAGACGAAGGCTCGCAAGAAGGCCAGGAGATTGTTCCACCAGCACCGAGAGGAGAAGTAACGCCGCGGCCGTCTCACCATGTTACTCGGCATGGGTATTCTGCTACTGAATTGAATGCGCTGTATTCTCTGAGTCGAGTTTTCCTCGAAGGCGGGGAAATTGCAACAGCTGAGCGAGTCGCACGCGGTATCGTGTCTGTTGAGCCCAAGTTCATCGATGCGTGGCTGACCCTCGCATATGTTGCTCTCATGCGGGAGGATCTCGATGAGGTGATACATTCAGCAAAAAAAGCGCTTGCACTGAAGGAGTCCTCTGTCGAAGCGCTTCTCTTATTAGTCATCGCCTATTTTCAGTTAAAAGATTTTCAAACGGGGGGCACCTATCTTGGGGAGGTATCAGACCGACTGGGTGTTGAGCGGGTTCGACCTGAGCTGCGCGGACTCTATGACGCCCAAGTGCTCCGTTTTGAGGAGCGTTTGCGAGCCGGAGCTCCCTAATGCTTGAATGGCACATTGATCAATGAAATGAATGGTCAATACCCGTCTGCCCTTGAATTGAGAATTGAATTGAGAATCTGGCACTCATTTTTTCTGCCGCTGCTGTCTCTGTTCTGCCGGCTTACCTATCGCATCTTCACTCTTTGTCAGAGTGCTTTTCGATATCATCCTCGTCTTCAATGAGAGCTGAGTCGATCGCCATTTTTACTGCTTCCCGAATGAGGCGCTTCTGCTCTTCCGGAAGTTTACTATTTCGAAACAGGTTGAGCGCTTCTTCTTCAACCATTCCGAAGAGCTTTTCACGATCCTGATATCTAAGACGTTGCGCCCCATCGCTTGCTTTTGAGACGCCACCTGAGCGTTGAACCGCATCCGTCTTCTGAACTTTTGTAATTTCTTCTACCCCATCTACTTTTGAAATGGACGTCGTCTTTTGTGTTTTCCCAATACCTTTTATATTCTCTTTATCTCTCTTATCGCCCATCCTTACACTCCTTCTTTCCTCTTAGTCGATTCTCCTGTGCAGCGAAAAATACACAATCACGTTTTTTGTCCCTGAGCGTACAACTCTGTGAATGGCCCCATTTTCCGTTTTTGCTTCAGTTCAGTAGCTATTCGTTTTAAGGCAGGACGCACTTTCAGTGGCTCAAACGATGCATTCTTTTCAATCGCTCGCTGCAGGTGTTCTACGAGCGCCTTGTGTTCACGAATCACATTCAGCTCGTCCATCTCCCATTCCGATGCGATAGACCTCATAGAGTCACCATGCCAGTACATTCTCCAGATAATTACCTGATGAATAACTTCTAGGTGCGCTAAAAAAGTTACTACGCGCTTCGTGTCTACTAGGTCATCGAGCGATGCAGACGCTAGTCCTTGTCGGGTGGTTACGAGGGTGGCACCAATGAGAAGTTGTCTGATACTCGCTCGCATGGCTTTATCGCCCACTTCTTGATCAATGGACATTGGGATATTGCCACTCCGTAGTTCTGGGAAAAGGTCGAAGAGCTCAATGGAGACTTCTTTCGCAAGACGGTCAAATTGAGAGTCTGAGCCTGACCGTGACCACCCTTTGGAGCTCCGCGCCGCCTCTGTTGAAGCCTCGTGAATACGACGTCTCGCATAGCCGCGAAAGGGAATGCCAAGCTCCGGATTAAACCGTCGTGAGCAAAAAATAAGTGCTTCCATGGCAGCACCGTCTAGTCCATCCGCTTGCCAGTCAAGATTCCACCCACGAGCGACAGAGCGAGCTATACTTTCAGCCCAGCCCTGATGCTCTTCTACCAGCGCGTTTGCTTCTTCAATAGAGAGGTATTCCTTCGGTGTTTCTTCACTCATGTAGTAGGGCCTTTATTAGTATCGCTGCTCTGTTTTTCGCATACCACGGAGCTCCTCACAAACCTCTTCTCTTGATTCCCGAGAGGATTGCCGTGCTGTAGGTCGAAAAGACTTAAAAAAGTAAGTAAAATCAGTATTTTATAAATTATTGTGAAGCGTTTTTCGCGGTCGTGCTGACAAGAGAGTGTCAGGGAGTGGCTCTGACATGGTCCTTCCCCAGAGTCGGTGGGAGGCAAGTAGAGGGAGGAACGAGAATGGAGTCGATCGAGAACGCAAGGTATCAGGCCCTGGATGTTATCCAACACCTGCTACTCCTTGTTGAAGATGTCCCATCCACACAAGTCAGATTGCTACTACAAGCCGGATTATTGGATGTGGCATCACATGTTGAGGATCTCAGTCACGCCGCCCATCACAGGTTATCAGAAGGAAATTGCACTACAGGTTCTAGAGGAGAAGTTGCATGAAAAAGCAGAAGGTAGAGAAGACTCAGACGGTGAAACAATCATTTGAGGACACAGCGGGATTACATGAAGAGCTCATTCTCGAGTACCGAACGAAGGCTCGAAAGCTCGGACGAAGTATCTTAAGACGTTGGCAGGCACGGCTTGACCTTGAAGAGGTGGATAGTGTTGTTGACCTATCATTATGCGAAGCGGTTCAGCGGTTTGATCCTTCAAAGGGTGCAAGCTTCATGACGTTTCTCTACTACCACCTGAAGGGAAACCTTATCCGTACAGTCACGGCAGCGGCACAGGCGAACTTTGTGCCAGGTCAGGAGATAGAAACTCGAAAAGGCGACGAGCCGAAAACTATCACAGCGCTTGATGTGGTCGAAGCAATCTCAGGCACTGATCAGCGAAATCCTGATGATCTTCTGCTACAGAAGGAGCTTATTGATCTCAGTAAGGATGCATGTACTCGACTTGATCCGTTAGAGCGCGAGGTCATTGAACGTCTCTACCTTCAAGGGGAACAGCTCATGAAGATTGCTAGCTCACTCGGATATAGCCGTTGCCATATCTCGCGGGTGAAGAAGAAAGCACTTGAGAATCTCCAAGATGAGATGGAGCAGGTACTAGACTCGAGCGAAGATACCTTTGCTCAGGTGAGTTTGCAAAATATCAGAAAGATTCAACGCAGAAAGAAACGAGTCCGCGTGGCAAAAGACTATGGCAATGCGCAGTATGCTGCCTAGTATGCAGAGTTCTTCTTATTGATGGCAGAAGTCTCTGTCATCAGGAATGATGCGTTCACAGCGTGCCAGCCCCTGATGGTCGATTCCTGCTATTTCTGAAGCTCAAACTCGATTACTGTAAAAAGATTACCGCAAAGGTCAGCGACCCCTGTTCTCTATTGAGTGCTTCCATTATAGTCATGAAGCATTGTATTCAGGAGCTCCGTTCTTGGATGTTTTGTAGTGGGCTGTATAGGAGGGGGCTAATAGAGTAGGAATGTCTGCAAGAGAAAAAGATACGGCCTCAGAGAGAGGTGCCTTTCAGAAGCTCCTCGTTGAGCTCTCATTGCTAATAGCCGGCACACTTTTGATTTCCTCGGTAATTACTCCATCCCTATACGTATGGGTCCGTTCCCTCTGGCCCGAAATTCCTTGGCCATACTCTCGGGTTTTCGATCGGGTGATAATGGTAGTCGCCCTAAGTATTTTTGTTCTTCGCCGTAAACACTTTCAGGTGAAGCACTATAAAGAACAACTTTCGATCCATCTTGCAAAACCCCGACTCATCCCCGTCGTTATTGGATTTTTCGTTACCTTTCTTCTGAGCCTCTCAGTTGTTCCTCTATTAGTCGCCGGAGGCACTCTTCAATGGTCTGAGAATTCTTTTGGGCAGGTAGCCCTCAGGCTCTTGAAGGTTGCCCCGGCTGCTTTACTGATTTCGATTATTGAAGAGGTGTTCTTCCGTTTCTTTCTATTTCGTTCTCTGCGTCAGTATCTCTCCTTTGGGGTAGCAGCTGTGCTCACGTCAACGTTTTATTCGGTGGTACATTTTATTCAGCCAGTAAAGACATGGGAGTTTACAAATCTTGAGTTTTCCACTGGATTTACGTACCTCGGTTTATTGATTGGAAGACTGGCTGAGCCAGGATTCGTTCCTGCTGCCTTCGGACTATTTCTTGTTGGACTGGTTCTCTGTGCGACCATCGAACGAACACGCTCACTACTTCCCGTCATCGGACTACACGCAGGATGGGTAGCAACTGTGAAAGTAGTAGGGAAGTTGTGTGATGCCGCCCCAGGATTTGAGTATCCAGCTGGAGCCGGACGCCGGTACTACCTCTTAACAGAGGAATATTCGTGGTTTGCTATTGTATTGGTCTGGCTTGCTACGTTACTTCTGTTCCGAAAAGTGAGAAATTAAGACTGCGAAGTAAGAGAGCGAGAGAACGAATAGGAGCAGGCTCTATGTGGATACTCTTTGCGACATCCAATCAAGGAAAGATAAGGGATCTGAGTGTGTACGTGAAGGACTCAGGTATTCAACTTGCTTCCCCGACACAATATGCCGAACTACAGGGACTCATTCCGTTTGGCGATGAAGTCGAAGAAATCGGAAAGACCTATGAAGAAAACGCTGCGCTCAAGTCGGAGGCCTACTTTCACTGGGCTGGAATTCCAACACTTGGTGATGATTCAGGGCTTGAGGTCGAAGCATTAGGTGGAGCACCTGGATTATACAGTGCTCGATATGCGGGGGAAGGGTGCTCCTTTGCAGATAATATCAATAAACTACTACGTGAGATGGATGGGGTGGAGAATCGCAAAGCGAAGTTTATTTGTACGCTCGCCTATACCGATGCGACAGATCATACCGTATTCTTTCGTGGGGAACTGGAGGGAGTGATTACTGAACAGCCAAGAGAGGGTGGGGGATTTGGGTATGATCCTATCTTTGAAGTCGCTGGTACTGGAAAGACTCTCGCTGAAATAAAACAGAGCAATGAATATTTTCGTACTCATCGAATACGGGCAATGGAGCTCTTACGGGAGCATCTGAGGTCGCGATAGCGCCGGCTTTTTTTTGATTCCCTTACTGTGAGAGGCCTTCCAGAGCTATTTGACGACGTGCCTCAAAAAGTCCAATTGAAACGGCATTACTTAAGTTGAGACTTCTGACGCCCTTTTCATCCATTGGAATAGAGAGTAGTGACTCTTGCGGACACCTTTTGAGGAACTCTTCCCCAAGCCCCTTTGTTTCGCTTCCGAAAACAAGATAATCGTCTATTTCGAACTTCGCCTCGTAGTAAGGCTTTGTTGCAAATTTTGTAAAGTACCAACACCGTTGAGGAAGAGTAGCTTCATAAAACTCTTTCCAGCTGTGGTGGTGATACATCGAGACGTAAGGCCAATAATCAAGACCAGCTCTTCGTACGGCCTTCTCTGAGATATCAAATCCTAGCTTTCCTACCAGATGAAGTGTAGTGCGAGTTGCGGCGCAGGTACGAGCGATTGAGCCTGTATTTTGCGGTATTGTTGGTTCAACTAAAACGATATTCATGGCATACTTAAAGACACGTATGGTAGATACTTCGCAATTAAACGCAACTGTTACTGAAAATCGCTGTCTTTCCCCTGGGCTTTTTCTTTTGAGGGTGCTTCCTGACGACCCTATCCCTGACTTTACGCCTGGTCAGTATGTTGCTCTCGGGCTTCCGTGTATCGACATAGCTGCGCGTCGTGAAGCTGGTACAGACGAAAAAAACAAACAAAAGGAGATAGAAGGCAACTCTCGTCTCACACTTGTGAAACGGGCTTATAGTATCGCCTCTTCTCCTTCGGATAAAAAAGGTCTTGAGTTCTATGTGGCTCGGGTAAATGAGGGAGAGTTGTCGCCGAATCTTACTAACTTGAATATAGGAGATCGGCTCTTTGTTCAGAAGAAGTATGTCGGTACGTTCACCACATGTGATGTTCCTGATGATAAAAATCTTGTTTTCATTGCTACCGGAACTGGAATTGCCCCCTTTATTTCAATGCTCAGAGCTCCGGGTCTCCTGCGACGCTTTGGGAGGATAACAATTCTTCATGGGGTGCGATATGTGCAGGATCTCGCCTACCGCGATGAAATTACAGAGCTCATCGAGTCCGGGGTATATGATCTTGGATATTATGCTACTGTGAGTCGAGAGGAGGGGAGTCAGGAGAATGTAAGAAAGGGGTATATCCAGTCACTGTTAGAAGATCAAATCGTGCCTATAGAGCACGCAGTGGATCATATCTTCCTCTGTGGAAATCCAGGTATGATCAAGGCAGTGGTAGACTTGTTAAGTCTTCAAGGATTCAGGGAGCATACCCGAAAAAGTCCAGGAAATCTGCATCTCGAAAACTATTGGTAAAGGCGTCTACGAGATAATGAGGCGTTTATGATGAAAACTATTTAGATAATAAGACCGATGAGCGATATGAGAGTTGAGTTTTTGTATCTCCGAATTTACGCTAAGGACCCTCAGTCGCGCTGGTTTGACTGATAAGAATGTAAGGCGTCATTTCTAAGATTTCAGAGAGGAATAATCGGATGGCATTCAATATCTTTGATGAAGTACAGAAGCGTTCAAAGGGACAGTGGCAGAGTCTTGCTCGTGAACAGATATATCGGGCGCGCACATGGATTCAGGAAAACGGAGAGGCGTCCTTCCTTATTGGAGCTTTGAGTGGTTTTGTACTCGTTGCATTTTCAAAAACAGTACTTGCTCTTTTTACAATCGTCCTCATCCTCGTTAGTGGATTATATATGTTAGCACCTGAAGAGACTTCAGAGATTCCTCAGCGGGAAGATACTTCTTCTGCTGGTGAACAGGAAGCAACTACTCATGCTTCCGCCGAAGTTGAGACTTCGACTGTTGAACCGAGTGCTGAAGAGACGAAGATACACTAGTCGAAGACCACCTGTGAGTAAGGGCTAGAATGACTATTCACTTTACAGCGTTCATAAAGATCCAATAAATTCCTCCATTTCGAGCGCGCGCACGTTTCTCTTACGACCCTCTTTGCATCTCAAGTTGTAACAGGGTAAAGAGTCGGCACTATTGTGCCGACTTTGTAGCTAAGTAACGAGAAGGTTCTCTATGAGTTTTGGTGATTTTCTGGAGGTCGCCTGTGACCTCGACAAAATTGGCCTCATCTGGAATCCAGAAATAGGGGATGAGATTTCTAAGCGTGAGAGTCCCGATCAGATATCGGTGCTCGTGGATACTGGTGGTCTGACTCCCCCAGCCTTAAGGGATTCCTATATCTGGCTCCCCACCGTTGAGCAGATGGTACTTCAGATCGAAGTTCGCCAAGCGATTCTTTTCCACGCTGGTCTCGAAATGTCTGAGTTCTCGTACTGCTATAAGACTGTTATTAAATCAAAGAAGGGAGCGATTGAAGGTTCGGCTTACTCATTTCGCGAATCCATTGGCAAAGCGCTTCACGACCTCATCGTGGTTGAGCAGGAGAGGTCGATGCACTAGCGTCTCCGTCTTGCTCTTTTTGCGCCGCCGTTTTTGAGAGGTCTTCTTGTATTGAACCGTCCTTAAGGCGCCTGGCTCCAATTCTTCTTTTCGGTTTTGGTGACTGCTGTGAGCGAAAGAGTAAAAATCCAACTCCGAGCAGCAGCGCAAGTAACAGCCACTCTATGTTCTCAATTAAGTGTTCCTGGTGCTCCCATGTTGTATAGCCGATTGTCATCATGAGAGGTACGCTCACGAGCGCCGCAATCGCATCCGCTAGGATAAATCGAGCATAGCTCATTTTTACCGCCCCACATGCGATAAAGGTAACCATTCGGAGGTAGAAGAGGTGTCGTGCGAGAAAGATAGTAAAGAATCTATTTCGTTCAAGCCCCTGTTTGAATCGCTTGAGCCGTCTAGGCGAGAGTTTTCGTCTAAACCAGGGACTTGAGAAGAGCGCAGAACCCCATCGCCTTCCGATAACGAAGATAACGATGTCGCCTGTTACCACGCCAAGATAACACGTGGCAAAAAGCCCGAAAATATTCGCCTCTTCTCTGAATGCGAATACCCCAGCAGCAATCAGCGGTAGGTCCTCGGGAATAGGGAGTCCAAGCGCGCCCCCCATTAAAAACATGAAGAGGAGGAGATAAATGAGATATCCTTCTGTAGTGAGTAGCTGTTCCAAGGACATTGGTTATCCGGCCCCCTTATCTCTCGTCATAGGCGTGGTCTGACTCCGTCTATTCTCTTGAAGGATACGAATATCTGTGCGAGTTAAAAACTGTGGCGCTTCAAGGAATTTATTGGGGATGTCGTCTAATTCATGGAACCACTCATAGATAGATTCTGCGGCGAGGCGATGGCCAATCTCATTCGGATGGAAGTCGGCTCCAGGGATAACCTGAAGGCGCTCAAGGGGAATTCCCTCAAAGAGTGAAAACAAGTCTCGATAGGGAATGCCGGCTGCCTCAAGGCACTTCTGGACCTTCTTATGGAGAGGATGAAAGGGGTAGTTATCGTTGAGTGGTACGCCGAATAGGGGGAACACTACAGCTACTAGAGGCTTGTTCTGTTTCTTCGCTATTTTTGCTAGTTTCTGGATAGAGCCTTCAAATCCTTTCCAGGATGCCTCCTTCTCAAAGAGCTCATAGTAATAATCAACATATCGAGTGTGGGTATTTGTATTGTGGATACGTTCGAGGAAGTAATTCAATGACTTCCAATGATGCAGAATCGGTTTCAACTTGTGGGATGGTTCATAGGGACCAAATTCATTTTGGCCTGTTAGACCTGTTGGTTGATATGACTTTCGCTGAGGATCGTTGAGGGTAATCTGAAGCAGTAGGAAGTCTGCCCCCTCCGCTAGTGCCTTTCTTGCCTCTTGTACTTCATGGGATGTTGAGTATCCCGGAACCCCATAATTGATTACTTCGACTGCTGCTTCTTGTTTCTTCGTGAGAGCACTCATTCGTAAGAAACGCTCAAGCCGTGCTGGAAATGCATCATCGGGCTGCATAAACGGCGCGAAGGTGAAGGAATCGCCTAGAACCGCAATGCGATATGTCCCCGCGGGCTTCTGACTTTCATAACTGTTCCCTTGAAGTGTCTTCGAGTTTCTCGGATTTAAATAGTGAGAGGGTCTATCGCTCCAGCTCGGTTGGACCGCTTGCATTCCATTAACGAGGCGATAGACTCCCTCAATAAGTAATAAGGAGAAGAGAAGTCCTAACAGACTGATAGCAGTAAGTATGAGCGCGCCTTTGAAACCTTGTATCATAGTGACAATAGGGTACCCATCCATTGCCAACTTGTCGAGGATAGCTCATTTGAACACCAGAATAACGACTTAATATAACCCTCAAAGCTAGTGCCATGAAGGTGGTATTGCTTTGGGAGAGGGCGATAGCCCTCAGTACGAGTGCAAAGCACGCTCACCTGATAGAAACGAGCAAGAGAATACTTTCTTCTTACTTTCTCAGGCTGTTAGCCTGACAGCATTCCTTCGGAGGATTACTCCTCGGCAGAAGAGAAGGGAGGAAGGATTGAATGAGGGCATGTGTCGTAGGTGACGCCTCAACCGGCTTGCTTCAAAG
>JBMTVV010000035.1:0-10412 GCA_049451755.1 Bdellovibrionota bacterium | reverse complement strand
TCGGATCAGGATTTTGATCCACGCGAATACCAAGTCATCGTCCATGGCCTCATGGAGATGTTCGGAACTCAAAAGCACGAAGTCTCTGCTCTCATTAATCAAGCGCAGACAATTCTCCGAAATCTTCGAGGAGTAGCTCGATTCGGAGAACTTCTCACTGAGAACCTCTCTCTAGAAGATCGACTCGCTATAATGCGTATCATCGAGCAAGTGATTCATGCAGATGGCGTTGAGGATGGGTACGAGACATACCTACGTCATAAGCTACAGAAGATGCTCGGATTAGAGGAACTACCCAAAAATAGTTAATGTGAGGGGGATCCTTCAGTTTTTACTGTAACAACCGACTTCTCACCATACACTCGAGATTGAATGGTGCAACGTAGTGCACCGCGCATTCGGATATTACCCCAAGGATCGGAAAATTACGTATTTGTGTTCCTGGTGCCAAGGGGTTCAATGTGACTGTACTTTCTCATCTATCCGCTACCTCCTCCTTGTCAATACCATCCAAGCCGAGCGCGGACGTCCGCTTTGACTCGAGCGTTCACAATACTTCTAAAACAGGGAGTCCTGCCGAAGAGCCCGCATATGTTACGCTTCAAGCGGGTGTAGACAGTACCGCTAATAACACCTCGACTGCGTCTGCTATTGAAACGATAAAAGCGGTAAATGCGGCATTAATAGGCACTGCAAAGCAGGCAAAAGATGACGATATTCCGCCTACGGTAAGAGCTACGGCACTAACAGCGGAGACCACGGTATCACCTGCGATATCCCAAATGCCTATTCCTCTAACCCAAACTACGCAGCCAATTGCTATTGATTCGAAATCACGGCAGGAGCCGAATGATTCTTCTAGCGTCCCATCTTATGTAAGAAGTGATAGTGTTTCTGTTGGAGACCGCGGAGCGGAACAGACAACAACTGAGATGTCGTCCAATATCTCAATGATTCAACCAAGACAGTCAGAGATTCCGACCGCTCAGCAGATACGAGATATTGCAACAGCTGAAACTGCTGCTGTAACTACGTATGCAGATATTCTAGCGCAACAAAAACAAGGGCTATCAGCTCAAGCAAATCAGAATCCACTGCAGGTCGTGAAGCTCTTAAAATGAAATTATCACTCTCACTCCGCATGCCATACCCTCTCTCCGTTACGAACGTGACCCAAGGTTCACGTCTATCCATCAAGAGTACTGAAAATGAGGCCTCTTTTACCTCTCTCAATAATCAGGAGGCGGTGACAACAAGTACGGCACCTCATATCCTCGCCAGCAAGGCTGCATCTGCTACCGCTATTGCTCTTAATGCGGTAGAGGCAATCATTGACCTGAGAAAACAGCAGGAAGCACTAGCAGTTGAAGCACAGTCAACGAGCAATCCAACTATCCAACAGTCTCTTCAAGATCAGCTCGAGGCATTCGATACGGAAATTGCTCGCATCATGAGTGAGGCCACAGATGAAAATGGTGAGAATGTGCTCTCGGGAAAAAGCTACCTTATCTATGAGAATCTTACCTTTACAATTGGTGACTTCCAAAGTATTGCAGGAGCTTCTGAGGTAGATATTTCCAGTACTGCGGGCGCAGCTGCCGCGGAGGAAACACTCGGCGCCCTTACACAACTTGCCGTAAGTGCGGGCGAGTCAGTTCGCGGCTCATTCGATCGTGCTCAAAACATTCTTGAAGAGACAACAGTATCATATGCTCCCTCTGTAACTGATTCAGAGGAGGTAGAGCAACTCTCTCAGAGTATTGCATCACAGCTATCTCAACTTCACTCACCGACCGAGGTTCATCTGTTGAACTATGAGATGCTTATTAGCTCTCTCCTTACCAACGGCTAATAGCTCGCGATACGATTTCTATCGTATCACGAAGAAACAAACTTATCCTTGTGCCGATTATATATCTAAAGGCGTCTTATGTCTTACAGGTATCAATACGGTGCTACAGAGTGTGGCTCATCGCTACTCTCTGTCCTCTTCGTCATGAGCGTTGGTGTTAGCACCTCATTACTGGCTGCGCATGGCTTTCAAAGGATGTATGAGCGAGCGCTATTACGTGGAGAGACGAAGAAAATCATTGGACTTCTACACGAGGCAAAACAAATCTCACTACTGGAGTATCAGATTGCTATGTTGTCGCTTAGACAAGACCCCTTACGACTGTATGCCGGTGTAGAAGAGAATTTACGAAGAGAGATTTCCCTCTCTTCCCGTATTCAGGTGACGGTTCCCTCTCAAGATATACTTTTTTATCCAGGAATCGTAAGTACTCCTGCCCGAATACTTCTTCAGCTAAATGAGCACATCTGCGAAGTGGTGTTATCTCTGCGAGGGAGAGTCAGGAGTCAGTGTCAATGACAGGTATTCATCTCTTTGAGTTGGTGGTAAGTCTCTTCATGCTCACACTCATGCTCGGCATATCAGGCCACTCAACCGCATATCTCCTGCAAACTCTCACTTATGTTCAAAAAGAGCTCTCAGTCCCTCATGATACTCTACCTTCTCAATTACGTTGCGAGCGAACACCTTTTCTCAGTGACATCATTCTCGACTGCACACATTCAGATGAACAGGTGACCTCTTATCTCATTTCCCAATGATACTACTCGTCGAAAAACTCTTTTCTCTTATTCTTTTAGGAGTCTTGTTCACGAGCCTCGCTCATCTTCTCAGCGGAGATAAGGGGGTATCACGCCAGATAGAACGAGCAAATGAAGAACTACAAACTTCAACACGTCTTTTTAGCATCGTAGAGCATGTGTACTCACATATTGATGAACACCGGTATCCACTCATTCCCATTGTTCATCACAACGGAAATATTCGATACAAAGAAGGCTCTTTTCATGAACTCACCGAGCGGCACGATCGGCTCGCAGTCTCTCGCGAGAGTGACGCGATAACAACTATTGAACTCCTCGATACTCACCCACTTCAGTTCAGTAACACCCTCCCCTCGTGTACGGAGACAGCGAAACAATATCAGGCAATCGGATATGGGGGAGACATCCTCTTTGAAGCAACCATTGCTTGGCAAGAAGGGTGTTCTCCGATTATCACTGAGCTTCCGATGAAGAGTATGGCTTTTATTCAACCCCCGTCCTCTCTAGTCAGTAAAGGCCTAGCGGTACATTCTTTCCTTCTCTTGCGCTCAATTACCACTCTTTACGTCAGTACAGAGAGCATACTTCGATTTGTTCAACATATCGGCGATACGGTCATTGAAAATCAGCCTCTCCTTAATCACTCCCCACAACTACTCCTCGAAGACAAGCTCAATAGTCTTGGCCTGCACGAACTTTTAGTAACCGCGATCTTCTCAGAGACAGATAAACAATATTCTCATCCCATAACTGCCACACTCTCTCGGAAAACTTTTGAAGAGCTCTTCTTACACGCACAACGCATTCACCTTGAATTGCCATGAAAGACTCCGGAACCATTTTGCTCAGCATGTTATTTGTGCTCGCTCTTATTGGGCTCACCATAGCTGAAAGCAGTAATCGTACGTATACCACGATACAAACCGTGCGTGAGTTCATCATTGCTCATCGAGCGCGAGCTCGGCTACAACGCCAAGCCCTACATGAATCAGAGAGCGCCTCATTTGTTGAACGAAAGGAAACTATCGGTCTCCAAGAGCTCTATGTAGCTAGGCATCTCTCACTACCAAGCCATACACATCTGCTCTATGATCTTGGGCAGCACGTTCTCCTTCCAGAGCAGTGTGAGCCTAATGCCGTGACTGTTTCGAACGACTACGAAAGAAACAAAGCTTGGAGTTCAAACTTTACGTGTCAGATAGGACTAAATCCCCTGCCCTCTCCCTTTAGAACGCATCACAACCTCAGAGTTATCGCACCACTAGAGAGCCGTCCCAAACAGCTCATTATTACAAACGGATCTTTCATTGCGAGTGAGACTCTTCACGTAAAACACTCGCTGCTACTCATTGCGGGGGGAGATATCGAACTTCCTCATCTCTTTACTCGTAACGATGCATCTCTCGTTGATATTATTTCTCTTAATGGAACAATCACTATCAGAAAGATTTCTGGCATAACAAGTCTTTATCTTGATGCGCTTAAATCAGTATACACCCCTTACGGCACGACCGTTCGCGATACGCCACGACTTATTACAGAGAGCCCTGGTTGGGTAGGTGGGCTTCACTCTCGACGAAGTGATAGTCAGGAGGGACTACGAGGAAATATCACTTAAAGTCAGTAGGAGCTTCCTCCGTTTTTTCTCTCGGAGGACTTCTACTTCCACCTGCTTTCCAATCGTTTGAGCATCAAGTGCCCGGTAGAGATCATCACTATCTCCAATTGAGGTTCCATCAACAGCCGTAATAACATCACCGATCCGACTTACCCGTCCGAACCCATCTACACGCGTTCCTTGAAGCCCTGCTCGCTCTGCGGGCGACCCACTAGGAATGTTCGCGACTAAGACACCACTTCGAATACCAAGCCGACGAGCGATCCAATCATCAACGATCTCGACTCCAATACCTGCCCTTCTTACTTTTCCAAACTGTATAAGCTGCGGGACAATGCGGTTTACCGTATCAACCGGAACAGCAAATCCTATTCCAGCACTTCCGCCTGAGGTGCTGTAAATAGCGGTATTTACCCCGATAAGCCGACCTGAGCTATCGAGTAGCGGGCCCCCAGAGTTTCCTGGATTAATCGCTGCATCAGTCTGAATCACACCTTGTATCGGCCGACCCGTTGCAGAAGCGATCTCTCGTCCGATACCACTAATGACACCCGTAGTGAGCGTCTGATCGAGTCCAAACGGGTTTCCGATAGCATAGACGTTCTGTCCCACTCGCAGACCTCGTGAAGAGCCAACTTTTATCGAGCGGAGCACTTCTCGTGGCGCTTCAATCTTGAGAACCGCAATATCTTTATCCGGCTCGGCACCGACAAACCTTGCCTCCCAATCAGTTTGATTAGCGAGATGTACACGGAGCTTCCGCCCGCCTTGAATCACATGGTAGTTCGTAACGATATATCCCCGCTCGTCCCATACAAAACCAGAACCTGTTCCTCTCGGAATTTCGAGCGGCGTTAACGAAAAGAGGTCTCTTTTCAGCGCAAGGTCAATCGTTGTGATATAGACAACACTTGGAGATGCATCCTCAAAGAGAGTAATCGTGCTCTGCTCTTCAGCGGTGAGTCCATCACTTGCAGCGACTTCTCGCGGCCCAACAGAGACTGAAAGGTGCCCTACGGAAAGAGAAAAGACGAGATATAACGAGAATCCGAATACGAGCGCCAGCAAAGACAGCCTTTTTAGTGGAAACATGTACCCCCCTTCAGCTTAATGCTCCTACTCTTTGTTACAGTATGTATTTTGACAGATCGACGTTCCGCACAATTCCTTCGAGTCGTTCTCGTACGAGTTCCACTGAGATTGTCACTGTCTCACCAGAGCGCTCATCTGCGTAGAAAGAGATATCTTCGAGGACTTTTTCAAGAATCGTATGGAGACGACGAGCCCCAATGTTCTCAGAGGTACGATTCACCTCCTCAGTAAGACGCGCTATCTCTCGAAGAGCCTCATCAGTGAACTCAATTCGCACCCCTTCTGTTTCGAGAAGCGCCTGGTACTGACGAGTGAGCGCATTCTGTGGTTCGCAGAGGATCCGATAAAAATGGTCTGCCGTAAGGCTCTCCAACTCTACCCGTATCGGGAAACGACCCTGAAACTCAGGCATGAGATCGCTCGGCTTTGAAATATGGAACGCACCTGACGCGATGAAGAGGATGTGATCCGTCTTAAGAGAACCATACTTCGTGGAAACGATGGAGCCTTCTACCAGCGGGAGCAAATCTCGCTGTACACCCTCACGAGAGACATCTGGCCCCTTCCCGCCGGCTTCACGTCCACACACCTTATCAATCTCATCTAAAAAGACGATGCCGCTCTCTTCGGCGCGACGTAGCCCTAACTCACTCACCTTTTCATGATCGACAAGGGTCTCAAGCCGTTCCTGTAGCAGAATTTCTCGGGCCTCACGTACTTTTACTCGTCGCTTCTCTCGCTGTTGAGGGATCATATTCGTGAACAGATCTTTGATCTGACCTTCAATCTCAGCAAATCCCTGAGGACCAAGCACCTGCATTTGAGTTGCAACAGATTTTGTTACTTCCACTTCAACTTCTCGCTCTTCAAACTTCCCCTCTTCAAGAAGTCGCCGGAGTCTCTCTCTCGTGCTCGCTCCAGCAGAGGATGTCTCCTCTTTTTCACCATCGACATCATCGTCTCGAGAACCAGGAAGTAAGAGATCAAGTAACTCTTCTTCAACAACTCGCAGTGCTTTCTCACGAATACGCTCTTGCTCCTCTTCCCGAACAAGCGCCACAGAAGCCTCAACGAGGTCTCGAATAATTGATTCGACATCTCGGCCAACGTACCCCACTTCGGTGAACTTTGAGGCCTCTACCTTCACAAAAGGGGCTCTTGCAAGTTTGGCTAACCTCCGAGAAATCTCGGTTTTTCCAACACCTGTTGGGCCAATCATGAGGATATTTTTCGGAGTTATTTCCTCTCGAAAATCATCTTGGACCTGCAACCGTCTCCAACGATTGCGGAGCGCCAGTGCGACTGATTTTTTCGCATTCTCCTGGGCAACGATATACTGATCGAGCTTCGCTACAATTTCCTTCGGAGTGAGATGTACGACAGCTTCCTTGCCCTCGTCCTCTGAAGCCGATTCTCTTGTTGTGTTCTCACCGAGCGAATACGCCACTTCAGTCATTGTTCTTTTCCTCTTTCGCAACTACTTCTTCGATACAAAATTGAGAATTCGTAAACGGACAGATTTCTGCAGCAACACTCATAGCAAGCTCCGCAATTTCTCTTGTTGAGAGCCCTTCATGAGGGAGGCGGAGCGCAGCACGAGCCGCTGCAAGCGCAAAGTTCCCACCAGATCCGATTGCGAGCACTCCGTCATCGGGCTCAATGACATCTCCCATTCCCGAGAGCAGGTACAGATGCTCGGCATCGCCCACAATCATCATCGCTTCAAGTCGTCGTAACGCCCTGTCCATACGCCAATCTTTGGCGAGTTCAACGGCTGCCCTGCTGAGTTGGCCGCCAAATTCAGAGAGCTTCGCTTCAAACCGTTCGAAGAGGGTAAAGGAATCCGCTGCTGAACCAGCAAAACCAGCTAACATTTGACCATTTTGCAAGGTGCGTACTTTCCTCGCTCCCTGCTTAAATACCGTATTTTGGAGGGTGACTTGTCCATCACCAATCATGACGAGTGAACCACCACGCCGGATGGCAAGAATTGTTGTGCTGTGAAATGTCTCTTTCATGGTGCTCAGTGTCGCGTTCGGGACAGAAAAGGTCAACGACGTTGCATACTATTCACCTTCTTCCTCCCTGAGTATGTTCTCAGTCGGAGACTCCCTTCCCTCGAATGAGAAGCTCTCGCATCTGTTCGTAAGCACCCTGAACATCCCCACTTTTTATCTTTTCAAGAAGTTGCTCGTATACCGAGATACCTACAGGGGCATGTTTTCTCGCACCGAGAATGAGGATTTGAACCTTCTTAAGAGCCTCTAAAACAGCGGCTTCCCTTCGAGGTCCCTCAAGTAATGAGGAGGATGAGAGGAGTTTTAAGAGTGCATAGACACGATACCGATCCATGGCGCTACGACTTCGTGAAAGCTGGTCCGGGTGTCCGCCGTACTTCAGCACGAGGGGGTGCTTTACAAGTCCAATAAGCTCACATGCGGTAATCCGGAGCCATAGGTCATAGTCCTCACAAACCGGCAATTCTTCGTCAAAGAGGCCGTACTTCTCAAATAAGGCGTGGTGCATGAAGACAGACGAAGGACTTATGCAACACCGCTTGAGCGAGGCGGCAAATCCATCTCCTTCCGGCATGGCATGTATTTTTTTCTGATTTACACGGATACCGTTACGGTGCCAGATCTCAAGTGACTGGGAGAGCCACACCTGTTTCTGTGCGCTGTGAAACTCTCTATGAGCGGCTAACTTATCTGGCATCCACGCATCATCTGAGTCGAGAAAAGCATACCACTCAGCATCGGTAGACTGTATGCCGGCGTTCCGGGCCGCTGAGACCCCTTGATGCTCTTGCCGAATCCAAGAGTGGCCGTTGGCTTCTACGAGCTCTCGTACCCGACTCATATCAGCATCAGAACCATCATCTACAACGAGGAGCGAGTAGCCTTCATAGCGCTGGCCGAGTACTGAGCGAACTGCTCGCTCGAGCATCTCTGGCCGATTCCGCACGGGGATGATGACAGCAATGGTGTCCACTCTTCCACTTCCAAATGAGACTGAGGCAGTTTTTCTCTTTTTCGTTCCAGTACTACTGGATTTTCTTTTCGCCCCCCTTACAATAGAAAGAATGAATCTCATTGTCACGGCGCTTCGACCTGAGGCGGTTCCCTTTATTCAACGACTCAGACTCAAACGAGTCCTCTCTATCACTTCTCACGAGGTGTACCGACACCGTGACTTTTGCCTCATTATTACTGGTGCAGGGCTTACTCGCGCAGCGATTGGTACGACAGTCGCTCTTCAATTCCTCGCCCATGAAAATATTCCGTGTAATACGGTCACTAATATTGGTGTTGCAGGGAGTAATGGCGACTTTGAGCTCGGTACGCTTGTGCGCGCTACCAAGATAACGAATGAAACAACTAAAGAGAGCTTCTATCCGGATGTGACGGTGAATATCCCGTGCGCAAGTGGTTTTCTGAAATCCTCACCTATCCCGATTGAAGCACCAACTCTGTGGGAGCCACAAACGGTCGGTGACATGGAGGGGGCGGCTTTTTTTGAAGCGTGCAAGACGCTTCTACCAATAGAGAAAGTTCTCGTTCTCAAGGTTGTCTCTGATCTCTTTGCACCGACTGAGATTACAAAAAGTTCTATTCAGGCTCATATCGAAGCCAATGCTGAACGAGTGATTGAAGCGATACGAACCGTTCAAGCCGCTATACAGAGTAGTTCTCGTGCCTTACTCACAGGAGAAGACGAGGCACTTCTGAGTCAGTGTGAAGAACACCTTTCACTTACAACTTCACAAAAAATAAAACTCCGAGAAGAGGCAACCTATTTCCGTGCGAGCACGGAGGAACCACTACCGCTAAGCGCTCTCCTTCGTAATCCACAACCATCGACAAAAGTCGCGCAAAAACGGCTTGTTCAGGAGGCATTTGATGTCCTCTCACGATAGTTCATCTCATGAGGTTCCTACCTCACCGGAGGTCTCCCCGCGATACAGCAGGGTCTTTTCGCATATTTATGTCGAAGAGGGAGCAAAAGAACATCCCCGAACGAGGCGTATTCTAGAGCGTTTTTCGAAGGCTCACGTTATTCCGATTACGAACTACAAAGAGGTTTTTAATCGACACAATCAGACATTTCAATTTCAAAAGCAGAGTCGACAACTCATTCTTGCCAAAAGAGCGAATGAATTTTTCTACCCTGGGTCTGGCTTTGCTCCAGACTTTCAGCACAGACATTTTTTCTACAATACGCTTGTGCTGAACTGTCTCTATGATTGTGAGTACTGCTACCTCCAAGGGATGTTTCCTTCAGCGCATGTGGTTGCCTTCGTAAACAATGAGGAGTTCATGGGTGCGATAGCGGAACAGCTTGTGAAGACGCCTTCTTTATATCTCTGCCTGTCATACGACACCGATCTTCTTGCCTCAGAGGATATCTTCGGATACGTGGCTGAATGGATTGATTTTGCAAAGGCGCATCCAGGGCTTACATTAGAGCTCCGAACAAAGAGTGTTGCGATTCAATCGCTTCTCCAACACCCTCCAATTCCACAGATGGTGCTTGCGTGGACTCTCTCACCCACATCAATCGCGAAAATGTATGAGCGAGGGGCTCCAAGTACCGGAGCTCGCTTAAAAGCGATACAAGCAGTGAGTGCGCATGGTTGGCCTGTCCGCATTTGTCTTGATCCGATTATTCCCGTTGAGAACTGGCGCGAGGAGTACCACGGTCTCCTGAGTGAAATGGCGGCAACACTTGAACCAGCGCAGATTACCGAGATGAGTCTAGGTACGTTTCGGCTGAATTCGGGGTATTTTAAACAGATGAAAAAACACCGTCCGGATTCCCGACTTCTTCATCAGCGCTACGAGGATAACGAGGGAGTCGTCTCTCTGCCAAAAGCAGAAGAAGAGGCGGTACTCGTAGAGGTAGCTACGATGGCACGAAAGCTCTTTCCGAGTGAGAACATTCACTCGCATTATGCACCGGCATCTGTAGCAAGTGAAATCAGATAACGCTCGAGGAATCTGCTCTTAGGCTAATGCCTACTACTAACGCCCAACACAACTCACCACGACTCGTCGATGATGTGGCGCTGTGCGGTGCTCCCAGAGAT
>JBMTVV010000034.1:0-10661 GCA_049451755.1 Bdellovibrionota bacterium | reverse complement strand
GCAGCCCCTTCTCGTTCATCTTTGCTTCTTTCCCCTCGCTAGGAAAACTGCAAAGGCGGTACTCTTAGTGGCATGCACAGGCGCCAGATTCTACGCCTCTCACTCGATCCATGCCATCAAGAAATCCCCAGAGTGCCTTTGTTGCTTTTTCTGCTGCAGCAAGGGCCTTCTCCCGATCTTCGTCAGAGAGCTGGTCAACGAGTGCGCGAGTTGCTTCGCTGTGGAGAACATCAACCTCTCCGTGAAGACGGAAGTACTCAATCGTTTTCGCATCTTTTACGCCATAGAATTCGTTGAGCCCCTTGATCTTCGTTTCACAGATCTCCGGGATTTGTTGCTCATAGACGTAGAGCGCTACAAGTCCTTCAATGTATGAAGACCGAGCAAGCTCGAAAAACGTATTGATGAGATTTCGTGTTTCAGGGTTGAGCTCTTCGCTCAGAGTTTCAGTGCCGTTTGCGCCCATCCCTTCTGCGAAATCCATCCACAATTTTGGGTGATTGTTCTCGCCGTACTCTTCATCGTGGAGGTTCTCCATGAGAACTTGTCGTGATGAAAGATCGTCACAAAGAGAGTGTGTCGCGCTGATATATCGTGGAAAAGCACTCACGTGGTGGAAGTACTGCTTCGCATATGTCTTGAGAATATCTCGGTCGAGTTCTCCAGCTTCCCATGCTCGATAGAATGGGTGAGCAAGGAGTCGGTTTTGCTTTGTGGCCTCAAGTATTTCTTGGCTCAGTAAGAGTGACATAGGTGTATTCCTCCAAATCTCGAATCTCAGAAAGGGCTCTTGGCGAGTTTGCATGCAGGATCTCGCTCTGGACAGAGTAACTATCTGAAATGTTGTTGTTTTTGTCGACAGATCACAGTATGACCATACCGGATAAGAACAGCAAGATATAATGCCGTTGAGCGAGGTATTGAAGGAAAAATTGGATGATTCTCAATCCCTTAGGAGAATCTGCTACAATTGAGAGCATACCTATTAAGGGCAAGTGATAAAATGGCGTTTTTAATGGGGGACTTCCTCTTTCAAGAGGCCTTCCCTTGGGATATGTGAGTACATGGCCGCACAGTTAAAAACATGTTCAATCTTTCTTGCGCGGGAGGTTTTCTCTGATGCCGACGGGCACTGGATGGCGGCGGCAAAGGTTCGTAAAGCGTCGCAGATGAATGAGACGCTCGCAATGATTTGGGAGCAGCTACAAGGTGGATTTGCTCTCGAGATCTATTCGCATCTCCAGCACGTCGAGCTCTGTTTCACCGCCCCAGCAGAGCAAATTCCAGTGATCTCTTCTGCTCTCTACACGATGATTCCAACTGCGTCTATTCTTGAGCGAGAGGATTGCATTCCTGCGGTTTCTGAACATGATATTGTGCTTTCCCAGGAATACTCTATTGCTGAACCTCGCTATCCCGTCCTGCCATTCCTCACCTATGATGACTGTCAGCACGACTGTGCCGGACCCCTCTTGAATATCCTTACCGTACTTCCTCCTGAGTTTAAGGTTATTGTTCAGTTCGTTGCTCGCGCGCTTCCGGAAACCTCGTCGAGAGCTATGTGGTATAAATGGCAATCGTTTTCATGGAGATCTGCATTTCCACTGCGCCCGCTTTACTGGTTTAAGCCGGGGATCAAAGAAAAATTTGCAAAGAAATATCCACCAAAGATCCTAGGGCTCATGTTTCAGGTGAATCTTCGAGCCTCAGTCGTGATACCAACCTCGGTTGAGATGTCCGAAGAGGATCTGAGAGCATTGGAGCTTCGCGGGAAGGAGAGCTTGCGCTCAATTGCCGTCGGGCTTTCGTTTATCAATAGTTCCGATATGGGTCGACTGAAGGCCAAGGCAATACAGCCGGGGCAGAAAACACTCGTACCATTTTCTGAGCGAAGGCTAAGAAAGCCTTTTTTTATGACGACCCATGAGCTTGCAACCATTTGGCATCCTGTATTTGTTGATAAGCAGATGAATATTGCGCAGATTCTGGCTAGCAATGGAAATCCTCCTTCGCAGATTTTTTCTGGCCCTCAGTCCGGATCAGAGACATCTCTCTTTGCAACCACGAATTTTCGCCAAGCGAAGGATATCTTTGGCATTCGACGAGAGGACCGAGCGAGTCATCTCCATGTCCTGGGGAAGTCCGGGACGGGAAAGTCGAAGCTTCTCGAATTACTCGTTCAATCAGATATGGAACAGGGAATGGGGCTCGCGCTTATCGATTGTCACGGAGATCTTGTTGATGACGTATTGAGCATCGTGCCTGAAAATAGGATCAGCGATGTCGCTGTTTTTGATATATCCGATTATGAATACCCACCCTGCTTTAATCCATTCGCCAGTGTGATGCAGTCCGAGAGACAGTTCTTCGCAAGTGAAATGATCGACATGCTGAAGAAGGTAGATTCAGTTTCGCTTTCAGAGAGTGGGGAGCGATATATTCATAATAGTATTTGTTCTCTTCTGGAACTGCCAAACACGACTATCTACGATCTGTACCAATTTCTTAAGAGCGAACGAGTAAGAAGTCGCTTTATAGCGCGGCTACCAGAGGGAAATCTCGCTGACTACTGGCTCAAAGAGTCAGAAACGATAGAGAGCAGGCGAGATGAGCCTGGCATATTTCGGATAGTAAAGATCCTATCACGACTTCTCTCGACAAATCTTATCGGCTGCGTGCTTGGTCAGAGAGAGAATAAGTTTGATTTTGTTCGCATGATGGAGGACAAGAAGATCGTTCTCATAAAAGTTCCGAAGAAAAACCTTGGAAGACAGAATACGATTCTGCTTGGAACATTACTTCTCACTTCGCTTCGACTTGCTGCGGCCGCTCGAGTCAGCCATTCGAGAAGCATCGACCCGTTTTATATCTACATTGATGAGTTCCAGAACTTTGCAACTGACAGCTTCGCAAAGTCTATTGCTACGGCCTCCAAGCAGGGTGTGAGCTATACCATAGCACACCAGATGTTGAATCAGCTCCCAGTGAGCGTGCAGGATGTGTTAATGGCAAAGGTTGGTAATGTCATTTCGTTTCAGCTTGGGAGCTCTGATGCGCTCACCATTGAGCCACGCTTTTCCCCACCGTTTACCCACCTTGGGCTCATGAACCTCAATTTGCGGAACTTCTATATTCGGATGATGCTTGAGGGAGCGCCTCAAGAGCCCTTTTCTGGGCGGACTCTCGATGTGAAGCGTCCTATGAAAACATTTTCTGGTGAGTGTCTGGATCGGTCGCGGCGTCAATATGCGCGAGGGCGTTCGGAGCTATTGGACTCCTTTGATCTGCGCGATAGCGAGAATCGAGAATCTCTGCGGTCTCGTCGAGAAAATAGAGAGAGAGCATGAAGAAGCAAGATTTTAACATTTATTGTTTTCGTTTCTCGCATGAAGAGAGTTCAGTAGCAGAAGCGCTCTATGATACGACGTGGTCAATGACTCAATCGCACCGATTTCATGAGCTTCTACTTGGTTGGCACTCTGCCAAGATTCATCCTTTCTCCTTAGAGCTCTATCAGGAGAATCAAAGCATTTCTTTTCTCTTTGGTGCCAAGGGAGCGACTGCAGATGCAATGGCGGGGATGATGTATTTGAATCATCCAACAGCTGATATTATTCAAGTTCAAGATCCGCTTGCCAATATCTCTCCAGAGGCCCTAATCGCGGTAGGAGACATCTCGTATCTGAGGCCTGATATTTACCCAAGTAATAACTATAAAGTTACTATTTGTGGAGCGATGGATCCTGTGCTGCGTGCCATGGCGGAACAGCCTCCGCACTACAAAATAATGACCCAACTTGTACTTGCTCCGATACCTGCCACGGTGCCGTTTCATTTCTATATGTGGATGTGTCGACGGATGGATCGATTTGTCCATCTCGCTAGGCCAAAGTTCTGGTTTCGTGATAAAGAAACCAGAGAGAAGCAGCTCGAGATGATTTATGATAAAGCTATCGGAAAGTGGTTGGCAGCTAACTTGCGTATTCTTGTTGTCGATGAACGACCAGAGAGTCTGCAGCGCCGAAGCTCCGCGGAGCAAGATTTAGCTACTCATGTAAAAAATATCGCTACCGGTTATGCGATGCAGAACCATGGAGATTGGAACTTATATGCGTTACATCGCATACGCTTTGGTCAGAAAGCGTTGATTCCAGCGATTGAACGGCACTTAACGAGGGGAAAGCGTCCTGCGATGCGGATGTATACCCGAGAGGTGCCTGGAATGTGGCAGCTTCCTAGTGTCGGGAATCTGAATTTTCGGATGATTCAGGCTCGACATGCGAGCCCACCGAGAAATCTGCCGATTGATGTTGCAAATCCTGGGATCAGCAAGGTTGGTACAACTATTTATCGTAGTGCCTCGATGCCATTTGGTCTCCGAAGGGAGGATCGTCAACGGCACCTTTTTATCTTGGGGAAGAATGGTACTGGAAAGTCTTCTCTTCTTCAGCTCCTTATAGAGGAGGACTTACGAAATGGTAAGGGTGTCGGTGTTTTGGATCCGGAGGGGGGCCTCATCGATCGGATTCTCGATACTATTCCGGAAGAGCGCGTGAAAGATGTGATTCTCTACGACCCCAGTGATGTTGACTATCCGGCAAGCCTGAATCCATTCGAAATCGTCCAAGAGGAATCGCGTATGAGAGTTGCTACGGGACTTCTCGAGATGTTCCGAGTTCGATTTGAGGACCAGTGGAATGATCGTATTGAACATCTGTTTCTCTACACGACGCTTGCTCTGTTGAGCACCCAGTGGACGACAGTCTTGTCAATTAAAAGGATGCTCAGTGATCCAAGATATCGTGAGTCTGTCATTCCTAATATCCGAGACCGTGCTGTTCGTGAGTTTTGGGCTTATGAGTTCTCTCAGTGGGAGGAGCAGTGGCATCAGCAGGCAATCGAGCCGGTCGAGCGAATGATAGGTGACTTTGTGAGCGCTGAGGTCATTCGCAACTCGCTGGGGCAGCCCTTTAATAAGTTCAACTTTCGTCAGTTTATGGACTCTCAAAAGATCTTGCTCATGAAGATCTCGAATGAACTGCTTGGTGATGACAATGCCTCTTTGCTTGGCGCTATGGTGATGACACGGATCTATTATGCCGCAATGTCCCGTGCTGATACTCCGTACGAAATGAGGCCAGACTTCTACCTGTATGTTGATGATTTTAATGAATTTGCAACAGCAAGTTTCGAGGAGATTCTCAGTGAATCACGGAAGTATCGGTTAAATCTTAATCTTACTGCGGAGAGCTTAGGAAGCCTTCCTGTAGGGGTAAGAGATACTATTTTTGGCAACGTCGGTAACGTGATTGCGTTTCGGGTTGGTAATGAGGACGCAGGAGCAGTGGCACGAGAGCTTGCGCCGAGGATATGGGAGTCTGATCTTATTAATCTTCCTCCCCGAGAGTTCTATATGAAAATGATGGTAGGAGATCGATGCCAGGAGGTGTTCTCAGCGCAGACGGAAGATATCATCGCACCCACGAGAAGTTTTCAGGAGGAGTGTCGGCGCCATTCGAGAGCTCAGTATTGCGTCCAGCGGGGCCAGGCACATGAAATCATCGAGGGATGGAGTCACCACGGGTAAGGACGGGCTCTTGTGCTAATGATTCGAGAGAGAGAGGCGTGAGGTCTGTTGCTGAGATATAGGTCATGGGGCCAGTCTTCTGCAGTCTCCCTTGAGCAAAGATCATATCGGAGTGAAGAATCGTACGTTGATGGTTGGCAAAGAGCTCTGGCGTAATAATCAGGTTAGACATTCCCCACTCATCCTCTAGGGTAAGAAAGATAACTCCATTTGCTGTTCCAGGACGCTGTCGAAATAATACGAGGCCAGCAACAGCAACCACAGCCCCCTCTGGTAGATGTCGAAGATCTCTCGTTGTGATCCCACCTTGTTGAAGAATTGAGCTCCGAAGGATCTCAAGTGGATGTGCTCTTAGCGAGACTCCCGTGGCGGCATAGTCTTGTAAGGTCGCTTCTTCCCGGGATATGCCAGGAAGAGACGGTTGTGAGGGAGGAGTGCGGAGGTCTCGTAGCAGTGGGAGTGGCGTAGCCGGCAGTGCATGAATTTCCCAAAGGGCTTCTCGTTGGATGAGTCCTAGCGAGCGAAACCCATCTGCTGCCGCTACCTTCTTCAATGCCTCTTTTGTGATTCGTGGATTTACGAGGCGAACTTTTCCCCATAGATCGTGCATAGAAACAAATTTACCGTAGCTCCGTACCGCCTCTGGAAAGGACGATCCCTCACCTTCTGAGAGCCCTTTTATGAGTCGTAGACCGAGCCGTATGGTATCAGGCGAGAGACTATCCTGTTGTGCAAAATCACTTGCGTCATGAGAAGGAAGAACGGTGAGATTCCACGAACTGTAATTCACATCAATGGGAAGAATCTGTACCCCGTGACGTTTGGCATCTTCGAGAATCTGTGCTGGAGGATAGAATCCCATTGGTTGGCTGTTAATGAGTGCCGCTGCAAACTCTGCTGGATAGTACCTTTTAATCCATGCAGATGCATATACAAGGAGCGCAAATGAGGCTGCATGAGACTCTGGGAAGCCATACTCACTAAATCCTCGGAGCTGTCGACAACACTGCTCTATAAACTCATCAGAGTATCCCTTCGAGCGCATTCCCTCTGTGATACGAGCGACAAACTCTGCAACGAGTGACTCTTTTCTACGCCAAGCAGCCATTGCTCGTCGGAGCTTTTCCGCATCCCCTGGAGAGAAGTCCGCGAGTTCGATGGCAAGTCGCATAGCCTGTTCTTGAAAGATTGGAACGCCGAGTGTCTTACCCAGAATGGAACGTACACGAGGATCGGGAAAGGAGACTCGCTCCTTTCCTTGGCGCCGCCGAAGGTATGGATGGACCATGTTTCCTTGAATGGGTCCTGGTCGAACAATAGCAACTTCAATGACGAGGTCATAAAAGCATCTCGGCCGAAGTCTTGGGAGCATGGACATTTGTGCTCGTGACTCTATTTGGAAGACCCCGATTGTGTCAGCTCTCTGTATCATCTCGTAGACATACGCATCATCTCGCGGAAGAGAGTGGAGCGCCACTTCGGAGCGCTGTTGCCGTGCGCGTCGGTGATTAATCATCGCGAACGCTTTGCGGATACAAGAGAGCATTCCGAGCGCCAGTATATCAATTTTGAGGATGCCGAGTTCTTCTATGTCATCCTTATTCCACTCGATGATAGTTCGTCCTTCCATGGTCGCATGTCGAATAGGAACAATTCGATTGAGAGGCTTTTCGGAGATAATAAATCCTCCCACATGCTGTGAGAGATGACGCGGAAAGCCAAGAAGCTGTTCAGCGAGGAGAAGGGTATTTCGAATGGGTGTGCTCTCATCTTGAAGACCAAGCTCTTGAAGATCGTCTGTGGAGATGGCGCCTCCTGTCCAACGATGAGAGCGTTTTGCAAGAGATTCAACGATGCTATTCGGAAGGCCGATAGCTTTCCCAACATCTCGAATGGCACTTCTGTAGCGATACGTTACGATCTCACATGTCAGAGCAGCCCGTTCCCGCCCATACTTGTCGTAAATATACTGCATGACCTCTTCGCGCCGCTCATGTTCAAAGTCAATATCAATGTCAGGTGGCTCATTCCGCTCTTTGCTGATGAAGCGAGCAAAAAGGAGATCGATTTCGACAGGATTAACAGAGGTGATCCCGAGACAGTAACAGACGGCAGAGTTTGCGGCTGCTCCACGACCCTGGCAGAGAATGCTACGGGAGCGAGCGAATCGAACGATGTCGTAGCATGTCAGAAAGTAGTGCTCGTATTTAAGCTCATGAATGAGGGTAAGCTCATGATCGATGAGACTCTGCACCCGTAGAGGCACTCCGTTTGGGAATCGAGAGAGAGCCCCCTCTTGCGTGAGTCTTCGGAGAAACATGCTCGGAGCTTCCTCAGGAGGGCACACTTCGTGAGGATATTCGTAGGTGAGCTGGTTGAGCGAGAACCGAGATGCGGCCACTCGAATCTCTTCTGTACGAGTGATGGCGCTTGGGAGATCTGAAAAGAGTCGAGATATCTCTGATAGTTGTTTCAGGTGCCGCTCCCGGTTTGGCTCAAGAAGGAAGCCTGCTTGTTGAAGGGTCTTCCCGTGCCGGATGCAGGTGAGAATATCGTGAAGAGGTTTTCTCTCTACGGAATGCGCAAGAGGGATATTTGTTGCTACGAGCGGGATGCGGAGATCGTTACCGAGTTTCACGATCGCTCTTTCAAATGAAGCTGCGAGATGAGTGAACGAGCGGAAGAGTGCAAGAGAAAAGAGAGTAGAACGAGAGCGAGTCGCGTCATAGAGCTCGCCGACTTCGTCTCGTAGATGTCGTAACTGAGAGTCTCTCGACTGATAGTTTTTCGGAGACGATTGATGAGGAAGAACGGTAAAAATAAGTCCTTCATGGAATTGTTCAATGTCTCGTATGGTAAGAGAGCATCGCCCGTTCTTCGTCCGAGACTTTCCAAGGGTGAGGAGCTCCGAGAGATTTCCGTATGACTCGATACTTGTTGGATGGATGATCAATGAAAAAAGAGCAGATGGTTTCTCTTCCATGAGCGGAGATGCAGTAGAGGAAGTGATATCGATTGTGGCTCCGATGAGGAGAGAGAAGTTGCGCTCTTGTGATTCTGAAATCTCTTGAGCTGCGCTGTTCGCTCTTACGACTCCAGATAGTGAGTCTCTATCAGTAATTGAGATCCCGCGATACCCAAGTACATTTGCAGTATGAACTATTTCTTCAGGCGAGCTTGCTCCCTCAAGAAGGCTGAAGTGGGAGAACGCTGCAATTTCTGTATAGAGGATCTCGCGTGCGCTCATCCCCAAATTCCTTGAAGGTACCATTTGTATGAGGCGGTAGCTTGGTATATCCAGAACCATTCTCCCGAGTCAGAGAGGAGAATGAAGTAGTCGCGCTCTTCTTGGTGTAGGGAGATTGTGTCGAGAGCCTCGTGCCACCACTCGGGAGATACCTTTTCAGGCCCTATGACGACACTCGATTTATACGTTGTATGGCGCCACTTCATCGTTGCTGGGAAACCCTCAGGATGACTCGAGAGAACGAATACCTCTTCCGGCTGAGAGAAAATATGTGACGGATAAAATGCGCCAAAGCCTTCTGCTTCTTTTAGACCACGGTGCGGATGTGATGAAGAAGCGGGAATCTCGTGGGGACGGATTGCTCGGTATGAAAATCGTTTTTCTGGAAGATAACTCTCATGAGACTCTAGGATGCATAGCGGACTGTTCGTTGAGGTGCCTGCAAGCTTATTGAGTAGGTATTTGGAGTGCCTCGGTGAAATAGAAAGAGGCGAGCTGATTGTCTCTTGGTGAGGGGTTGCTGCGTCTGCATCTTGAAGGTGTAGTCGAATGGTATGTACAGAGCCTGGAAAATTCATTCCTTCAATAATTGGGGTGAGAATCTCGTGAATTGCTCCAACCTCTGAGGTCGCAGCGTGAAGCGAAAGTGTTCGATGAATAATGAATGGAGAATAGTTCACATCTGAGCCAATAAGGGTAAGGATGAATCGAGCTCCCGAAGCGTGTTGTCTCTCAGCAGAAGCGAGGAGCTCCTTAAAGACGAGTTCGAGACCCTGTACTATCTCTGATCGTTTTAAGATTGGAGGATCAAATTCTCGCTCTGTAATAACTGATAGCGGATTGTGCACTGAGATGAGTGGTTCAGGAATTGCGCCGAAGAACTCATCGATCGCGCGAAGAAGGGATATGCCGAATCGTGCCCCGAGATCTTTTCGAGGAGTCTGCATAAGGCGCTGAATCGTTGTGAGACCAAGTTCTCTCAGGGTTTTTGAAGATGAAGGAGAGAGTCGCAGTGCCTCGATAGGAAGATGTGAGGAGAGTTTTTGTAGTGATGAGTACGTATGTGCGGGTATGGATTGCTGAGTTGAGGCCAGCTGTCTTGAGCTTAGTGTGATGGGCTGAAACCGAGAAAGCGCCCATGCGGCACCAATCGTTGCAGCGATGCCGATATGAGCTGTGATCTGCCGTTTTTGAAGGTGGTGCATAATACGGGTAGCAAGCGCCCTGTGAGGATTGGTCGATGAGTTTTTGCCGTAGAGGCGCTCAGTTCCCGTGATGTTGAGGATGATTCCACTATGCTCCGGTGAGAGTGTCGCAAGAGTTCCGTTTCGGTGCGCAGACATCAGCTCCCGATCGACTCCGACGATTGGAGCATAGCGCAGCGCACTCTGAGCAAGGAGAAGAGTTTTTTCGAAATCTTTCTCTGGTTCAAATGGTCGCTCCGTGATGTGGGAAGAGAGGGAGTGAGCCATTTCGACGGGGATGCCGGTACGGATGCCTTGCTCTCGAAGAGAGCGAGATGCTCGGTGTACCCGAGATACTCCATGATCCTCCCTCGTTAGGATCAGCGAGTCTCTGTCTCCCTCACGAAGTGAGCGAGCCGCGAGCTCAACTGACCATTCTGGAAGATAGATGGCGAGGTATGATGGATCTCGTTTCATTGCTCTGTATTTCTTTGCCCTGTATTTCTTTGCTCTGTGCTTCTTTGTCTTGATTCACTGTGGAGAATCTTTCTGTGGAGAATCTTTCTGTTAAAAACGCTTCTGTAGAGGGTTCTGCGGTGAGAGTTGGCCTTTCTGGAGAGCATATGTTTTCCCGGAGTAGAAG
>JBMTVV010000033.1:0-10803 GCA_049451755.1 Bdellovibrionota bacterium | reverse complement strand
TCTCTGAGACGTTATGTGTGGCCCCACTTCAAAAGATGCACAAAAAATACATAAATAGATCCTCTCTTGCGGTTCGGAGAGTATCTGTGTCGTAACTCATTGAGTTTGCGCGCTTATCCAAGGAGTAGGCGGTTAAGAAAAGGGAAAAGCAGCTAGAACGGAAGAGAGGCTTGAGAAAGGTGGTAAGTTACATGGGGTATGAGACGAAAATGGAAAAGATTTCCAGAAAATTTTTCTGAGGTTTGGATATATGCCGGAAGCGATGTAAAAAATATTTTGTATGTGCCCTAGTTATTCCAGCACCTTAGCCGAGAGTAGATAAAAACTTGTATCAGAGATGATAAAAATCACCTCGACTCTCACGTTCAGCCAGAAACAGCCGTTTACTTACTCTAAGAGGCGGAGCTCAAGCTTCGCTGTCTCTCCAAAATAATACCGCGCCCGTTGAAAGGGTGGCCTCCCGCGGCCGCCCTTTTTTTTCTCTCCGGTGTGCGGGTCTACTGCTCTCTTTGATTGAGCTTCTCCCCCCTTGAAATTCATGACAACCGTGCACATCTATTGTGTAGGCGGAAACGATGAGTCGACTCCATCATACGCTCGTAACATGAAGCACGGTAATACAGAGGTGCAGAGCGGCAAGGTTTGTACCTCTGTAGAGAGTAAACCTGCATACGAATAGAGCATACGAATAGTTCTGTATGCACATGGTGGAGGAATAAAAGATGGTAGGATTAGGTAGAGGATACGTTAGGCCGTACCGACGGTTAGCACAACACGCTCCAGCTCTTCGGAGCATAAGCCCCCTCGGGCTCAGTGAGAATGTATTTCGAGACTTTTTTAATCTCCTTGAGCCAACGGAAGAAGAAGTCGCAAGAAGAGATCTTCAGACGGGACACTTCCTGGTAAATGCGATTGAAACTGACTCAGCATATGAGCTCGCAATTCAGTTACCCGGATTGAAAAAAGACGAAGTCGATATTTCGCTCGAAGAGGGTGAGCTGAGGATTACGATTGAGAAGAGAGAAGAGGGTGAGGTAGCTCCCGCAGAGGAAGCAACTGCTCGCCGACTACTCGTCCATGAGTGGGCTCCAAGTAGTGGCTCACGCTCGTTTGCTCTTCCGAAAGATGCAGACCCAGAGAAAGTGAGCGCCACGATGAGCGAGGGGATTCTCACCGTGAAAGTAGCGAAGATGAGTGAAAAACAGCCAAAACGGGTTGAGATTCACTAATCAACGGGAAGCCTCTCTCAGAATAGCTCGGCCTCCTCTTTACTGTACGCAGTAGAAAGAGGGGCGAGCTATTCCTTATGTACGATTTACCCTCAGACCGACACTCTGTACCCCACACCCTGTACCCCACACCCTGCACCCCACGCCCTGCACCTGATATCCTGCAATAGACACTCTATAACGGTGCGCTCTATCTAGCTTCGTTCTGCAACGAGTAGTGTTCCAGACCCTTCATTCGTGAAGATCTCTTTTAGGAACGCATCTGGCTTTAAGCCATTGGCGATGTGAGCACGTGGCACTCCTCGCTTTAGCACCTCAATACAGTTTTGTATTTTTGCATGCATCCCCCCCTGGATAGTTCCATCCGCAAGGAGTTCTTCAGCTTCTGTAATGGTCAGCTCTGAAAGGAGTGTTGAGGGATCATTGAGATCACGCATTACCCCATCAACTGGAGAGAGGAGGCAGTACTTCTTTGCTCCGACTGCTTCAGCGATTCCTGCAGCGAGAGTATCAGCATTAATATTTAAGATGCGACCACTCTGGTCTGATACGAGTGAGCAGATAACAGGCACGAATCCTTTCTCGAGGAGCGAGTGAAGCACCTCAGGCTTGATCCCCTTCAGGTCAGCAACCTCACCAAAGTCAACCTCATGCTCTTGACGTGTTTCAGCGTTTGCTACTTTCTGTGGCGCTCGCTTCATCGCTTCCGCAAGACCTCCATCAATACCACTCATCCCAATGGCAGGAACCTCTTCGGTATTAAGAGCTGCTACAAGATCCGTATTCACTGTTCCAGCAAAGCTCATCTTGGCAGCTTCAAGCATGCCCGGGGAGGTGATGCGTCGTCCGTTGATGAACTCTGATTGGATATCAAGCCGTTGAGCAAGTTCGTTTGCTTGGGGTCCGCCACCATGCACAATAATGAGTTGAATACCGAGTTGATAAGCGAGGGAAAGCTGCTCCATTAAGTTCTTCAGGTGTTTGCCGGGTTTGCAGATCTCACCTCCTAACTTAATAACAAAGATATTTCCCTTAAACGTTCGTATATACGGAACGGCTGTTTTTAAGAGTTGTAAATCAATTTCGTTCATTTTGCGTTACTCCCTATTCCTTTATGAAAAATGGGTCCTTTATGAAAAATGTGTTTCGCTCTCAAATATCCATTCGAGTACTGATAGTTGTGCCCAGAGCCGATTTTCAGCCTGTTCAATAATAACTGAATGTTTGTGATCAAGTGCCGCATCTGTTGCAACGAGATTCCTCCGTACCGGTAAGCAGTGCATGAGGTGTGTCTCTTCTTGCAAGAGGGCATCATCCACGGTCCAATTCGAATACCGTTCGAAGTCGTGTTGCTGTGTCTCGAGCTGGCCGTAGAGAGCTGGTGCACCCCAGCTCTTTACATAGAGAATCCGTGTATCTTCAGGAAGCTCCTCTGGATCACGACTCTGAGAGAATGTGCCGCCAGATGCATGAGCTGTCGTCTTTGCGTACTCAGTGTATTGAGGATCAAGCTCGTACCCCTCTGGAGCACATACCGTGATATTCATTCCAAGATGTGCTGCTGCAAGTACCGCTGAGTGCGGAACAGCCAGTGGAAGGGGCTTGATGTGAGGAGCCCACCTGAGGCAGAAGTTCTTTCCTCGTGGTTCTGTGAGAATCTCACTCACCGTGAGCATATCTGCAAGCATCTGACACGGATGTTCTCCTGCTGACTCAAGGTTGATGACTGGCACAGTCGACCACTCCTCGAATTTGCTCAAAGTCGAATCCGCCATGTCCTCATTAAGAGAGTGAAGCTTTGCAAAGCTCCGGATAGCGAGCGCATCGACGTAGCGAGACATAACACGTACCGCCTCTTTTAGGTGCTCCGGTTTATCACTATCCATCCGCACACCATCGTGCTCTTCAAATGCCCACGAAGAGCCTCCCGGAGTGATCGAGAGTGCTTGTCCACCACACCGGGCAAGCGCTGCTTCAAAAGAGAGCTTGGTTCGTAGTGATGGGTTCATGAAAACCATCCCGAGGAGTTTTCCCGAAAGATCGGGATATCGTCTCTCGCGCTTCATAGAGAGGGCAGAGTGCATGAGCGACAGGAGTAGGTCTGAGGAACAGTTTCGTGCCTTGGTATAGTGCTTCACGTAGTGGCACCTCCTATCTTCCCCGACGCCTCTATTGTCTGGAGAGCTTTCGCAAGTCTTTGGGCATGTGTTGCATCTACTTGATACGAGGGGAGAAGGCGCATTACGGAACTTACTCCACTTGTACCGGCAAGAATTTTCTCCTCTCGAAGGGCTGCGACAACCTGTTGCGCTGGTACCGTTAGGGAAAGCCCGAGGAGGCAGCCGTGCCCGAGCACTTCTCGTACTAGTGCGCACGAAGAGAGCTCATCGCGAATAGCGGCTTCAAAGTGCTGTACCCGTTCCATTAACTGTTCACTAGAGATAACATTGAGTGTCTCTAGTACGGCGGCACTCGCAAGTGGTCCGCCCCCAAACGTGGATCCAAGGTCGCCAAGTTGTAACTCCTGGGCAATCTCAGGGGTAAAGAGCACTGCGCCAACGGGAAATCCATTCGCAAGACTCTTTGCGGTTGTACTCATGTCCGCTTCCACGCGCGGTGTATCACTAGAAGTAGTGCCATCTGGATGGCCGTGACCATTGATATACGGAACGCCCGTTCTGCCGACTCCTGTCTGCACTTCATCGAATATAAGGAGTGTTCCGGTTTCTTTTGTGCGTGCTCTCAGTGCGACAAGAAAGTCGTTATTGATCTTTCGCATCCCACCAATACTCTGGATCGGTTCTAGGATTACTGCGGCGCACGAAGAGTCGATCTTCTCAAGTTCTGAAATATCGTTCGGTTCGAGGTGAAGTACATCGCCGAGCCATCCAGGAGTCTTTGCGTGCCACTTCGGGTCGTCTGTTACGGCAGCTGCCATCGTGGTTCGTCCGTGCCACCCACCCTTAAAGGCAACAAGCCGTGAGCGGCCAGTAAGTTGCACTGAGAGCTTAAGGGCGTTCTCGTTTGCTTCTGCTCCGGAATTACAAAAAAAGACAGCGCTCATCCCATTATTTGCAAAAGAGAGGAGTGCTTCGGCTGCCTTATTCCGAATGGCGAGGCTAGTAAGGTTTGAGTAGAAGAAGAGCTGTTCTGCTTGTTCTGTGATCGCGTGTTGAATCCGAGGATGGTTGTGTCCAAGTGCACAGACGGCGTGTCCCCCGTACAGATCTAAGTATTGATTGCCGTCAGAACCAGTGACGTACACTCCTTTGCCGTGTGTGATTTCAAACGGGTACTGCGGATACGTATTTACGAGTGGGGCAGGTGCATTCATGGAAAGTTCCTTTTTGTCGGTTAGCCTTTTTGTCCGTTAGTAGGGGCGTGTTCCGGGTATCATGAGGCCGCGCTCTTCTGGAAACCCACACATGAGGTTAAGGTTTTGTATCGCCTGTCCTGCCATCCCTTTTACGAGGTTATCAATGGCAGCCATCACGATGAGTTTTTTCCCCTCAACGGCGACAGATACATCGCAAAAATTTGTTCCAAGCACTGGTTGTAGGTGGGGTGGGGTAGTTCGAAAGCGAAAGAATCGATTATTCGCATCGAACTCTTGAAACGCCTTGATAATTTTTTCTTTCGGAAGTTCAGTTTTGTTATGTATGTGGGTCGTGACGTAAATGCCACGAGCAATGGGAAGACTCTGCGCGATGAAGCTCGTTTCACACTTTGAGAGACCTGCTCGGTCCAGACAGGCAGAAACCTCTGGAAGGTGTTGGTGAGAGAGTGGTTTGTAAGCGGTGTAGCTTGAGTGTCTCGTTGGGTGATGTGTTCCTTCCTTTAGTTCTCGTCCGGAGCCAGAAGATCCTGTTTTTGTATCATACGCAATGAAACTCGGCTTGATGAGGTTTGCTATTGGTGCCAAGGAAAGGATCGATGCTGTTGCAAGACACCCTGGATTTGCGATGTGGGTAGCAGCTGCTACCTCTTCTCGAAAGAGTTCAGTGAGTCCGTACGTGAACTGTTGAGTGAGTTCCTCGCTCCTTGGAGTTTTCGGGTAGAACGCTGCGTGAGAGTCAGCAGTGGTGAGCCGGTGTGCTCCAGAGAGATCAATGAGCTTCATGTTTAAGAGCGCTCGTGTTGGCTCAAGAGCCTCTGCCGTCTTCCCACTCACTTCGTGTGGGAGAGCGCTAATGAGAATACGGTGTGGAGCTGCCTTCAGCGCATCCATATCGAGCTCGCTTGTAAAGCGTAGTCCCTCATAGAAACCAAGAAGGTGAGGGTGGATATCCGTTACGAGGGTACCTGCCTGTGTGCGTGAGTTGATTGAGACGACTTGTACGTCAGGATGATGTGCGAGAAGCCGTAAAAGTTCCCCCGCGCCGTATCCGGTGCCGCCGAATATGGCGACTGCGACAGAGGGGTTAGAGACGGTATTGTTGGTATTCATTGGTTCCTTACGATTTTAAGGTGGTGGCGTCTTAGATCTGGGGTGAAGACTTTTCTTTGACGCACTGATTAATATAGGCCATGAGCTCATCGGTATTTTTTCTTGCATTGATTGCTCGTACTCCAAGCTCTCCTTCGATGTACTGAATCCCTGCCAGGTTATCAGTTGTGGGGCCTGATATGATTTGTGGACACAGTCCAAATCGTTCTTTTAGTATTTCAACACCTCCCCATGCTCCTACTGGATCGTTCGCACATAAGACGAGCACTGTGGCCATGTCCATAAGTGCAGAATCTGCAAGGATCTGCTTCACGCCGTATGTGCCGAGGATGCCGTCGCCGAGTTCGGCTACGATAATGTCGACCCCCTCTTCAATTAATGTTTGAAAGAGCAGGTGCGCAGTCGGAACTGCGGAATTTCCGTCAGTGGTAACAACGCCAGCATCAATAAAAGAATGTGCCGTATCGGCACCGTAGTCTTCCATCTCTAGGGTATCTCTCAGAAGAGAGACTCCGGTGAGCTTGCAAGCTCCAACGGTAAACCCAGAGGTTTTTAGTCCTCGAATAATGCGAGCACACGTTGTCGTCTTGCCTGCTTGCATGCAGGTTCCTGCTACAAACACAACAGGCACCTTCCGTGAGAATCCTTGCGCACCTTCTTTCGGTGTTAGCGCTCCGTGGTGGGCGACATGGGCGGGCTCTCCTTGTCGGCTCTCAAAATGAGGGAAGACGAGGATGCTTCCGAGCACTTCAAAGTCAAATGGTTTCCCGACTTGAGGGTTTGCGGAGGTGCACTCTCCGATGACACCTCCAAGGTTTAAGACTTGCAGTCTGTCTCCGACGGCGATCTTCTCGGGGACGCGTCCTGAGTAGCCATGGAGAGCATCTCGGTGCCCGAGCGTACCAGCGAGTATTTCACCCTCGTGTAAGCGAATCATTCGTCCCGACAGATTCTCTATAGTGTTGTACGTTGTTTTCTCGCCATGAATGATTCCAGCGAGAACGTAGCCTGGCTTTGCGATGATTTCATCAGTAATGCGCACTTCTCTGGAGAGTCCGACATTTTTTGTTGATGAGGATATTTTATCGAGCACGATACGTCTCATACGGGTTCTCCAGTTGCTATAAAAGTTTGTGGGTGAGAAATGTGATGGCTGGTGCTTGATGAGTCGGATCATCAAACGCAAGAAAAATTGTATCATCTCCGGCTACGGTTCCTGTGAGTCCCTCAATATTAAGCGCATCGATTTCAGCGCCCACCCGTTGGGCTCCACCGAGTTTTGTTCTCACTACGATCATGTGAGGTCCGGCGGGTACGATCGCATCGGTGAGTCTCTCGGAAGTTTTTTCTTGAAACGCTGATGGCGGAAGATATCGTCCTGAGACTTTTACAATCCCGAGCTCTTGGAGATCTCTGCTAATACTTGGCTGTGCTGCCGAGAACCCTGCCTTTTTCATAGCGGTACAGATCTCTTGCTGTGAAAAGAGGGGCGTCTCTGTTAAGAGGGCGAGGAGTGCTTGTTGTCTCGCTTCTTTCGTTTCGGTCATGGCACAGCGTCCTTATCGTAACTGGTAACAGGGGTCCTTGTCGTAATTGGAGCCTTCTCGTAAGTGACTGGGGGTACTCTAGCCATAAAGCAATAATTATTCAACACGCTTTGCATAAATATTCAAAATAAGATAGCTTCACGGTGGTTATCATACTGAAACGAGGAAAATCGATGAATAAAGTTGTTGTAGCGTACAGTGGCGGACTCGATACGAACTACTGCGTGAAGTACCTTCAAGAGAAGGGGTATGAGGTGGTGACCGCAACGGTAGATACTGGTGGCTTCCCCGCAGAGGAGCTCGCTCGTATTGAATCAGTTGCCTATGAGGCGGGTGCCACAAAGCACTATACGGTAAACGCCATCGAAGATGTCTACCAACGGTTCGGGACACGTATTATTCAGGGAAACATTCTGAGAGGAGGGGTGTACCCTCTGGTGGTAGGAGCTGAGCGGGTAATTCAGGCAGAGAAGATTGTAGAGATTGCCAAAGAAGTTGGGGCGAGTGCCGTTGCTCACGGTTCCACAGGAGCAGGAAATGATCAGGTGCGGTTTGATGTCACCTTTCAGACCTTAGCTCCTGAACTGGAAGTTATCGCACCTATTAGAGAGCTTCGACTTACCCGCGAAGAGGAGACAGCATACCTACAAGAGCGCGGGCTTGAGATTTCGGCTGCACGAAAGAAGTACTCAATCAATGAAGGAATATTTGGCGTTACCATCGGTGGAGGTGAGACCCATAATCCATGGGAAGCTATTCCAGAGGAGGCATACGTGCTTACTCGTGCGCTTGCAGATGTGAGTGATGTTCCGCGTGAGGTTATCGTTGGATTTGAGAACGGCGTGCCCGTCTCGCTTGACGGGGTAGCGATGCCTGGTCATGAGGTACTTGCAACGCTAAATTCCATTGGTGGTGAGTATGGTTTTGGACGTGGAATTCATATCGGAGATACGATTCTTGGTATTAAGGGGCGTATCGCGTTTGAAGCCCCAGGGATGCTCGCACTCATTCGGGCACACCAAGAGCTTGAGAAGATCGTCTTGAGTAAGAGCCAACTTGAGTGGAAGCAGATTGTGGGACAGACCTACGGGACGTTCATGCATGAAGCGAAGTGGTATGAGCCTCTCATGCGCGACTGGGAAGCGTTCCTCGACTCTTCGCAGCAGTATGTAACCGGCTCTGCGCGACTTCGCTACGAAAAGGGACACTGTGTCGTGACTGGCGTTCAAGCTGAGAAGTCAGCGCTCTCAGCGGGGACGCTCTACGGTGAAGAGTCGTCTCTTTGGAATGGGGAAGAGGCGCGTGGTTTTTCAAAGATTTACGGTATTGGGTCTGCGATTTTCCACCGAATGCGTTAGGATTCCCCCGATTCCTCGAAGGAAAAGAGAAAAGGAGTTTTTGTGGTCAGTAAGACAGTCTCTCAGTTTGTTGTTTCGCCCCAACAGATGCAGCTCGATATGAAAATGGTTGCCTCAGATATATGGGGGACGAAGGCTCATGTGCTCATGCTTGAGCGCACAAAGATTATCCCGCAAAGTTCGGCAGCAGCAATTCTGCAGGCATTATCCGACCTTGCTCGGGTGAATGAGCAGGGAGACTTTGCGATTGATCCAAATAGAGGAGCGCAACTCACACTTGAAAAAGAGATTGTTGAGCGTGCCGGAGAGCGGGCTGGACTTGCGGCGCACACCGCTCGTAGTAGGAATGATCAAGTGATGGTAACAGAGCTCCTCTTCTTACGCGAAGAGGTGTGTCAGTTAGCGACTCAGCTTGAGCACATCATTAAGCAACTGCTCACTGTAGCCGAAGCGCATATTGATTGGGTCATGCCGGGGTATACTCACATGCAGCCGGGAAAACCGACGACGGTTGCTCACTGGTGTCTCATGTACTGCGGGGGATTCCTCCGCATTCATGAAGCACTCATGAGCCTCTTGTCTCGGTATGATCAGTGTCCACTTGGCTCTGTTGAGTCCTTTGGAACATCGTGGCCTATCGACCGAGAGTATACGGCGTCACTCTTGGGTTTTTCACGGGTATGGGAGGTGCCGTTGGATGCGATCAGTCACCGGGGATTTTTCCAGTACGAACTACTCCAGGTGCTTTCACTTGGGGCGATAGAGCTTTCAAAATTTGCAACCGATACATTGCAGTACGCAACCTTTGAGTACGGGTTTCTTGAGTTAGGAGATTCAGTGGCGCAACGGCTTCACCCAATTACGGGGAGCTCTGTTATGGCGCAGAAGAAAAACCCGGATGCGCTCGAGCTCCTTCGGGCTTCAGGGAATCAGGTCGCAGGCTCGATGGTAGCAGGGTTTGAGCTCCTCTCGGGGCTCCCAGCAGGGTACAACCGAGATGCTCGCGAGTTGAAAGAGTACGTTGAGCTCGGCACACGAAAGTTCTCGACCGGATTGGGTGTTCTGGCGGAGGTGCTCGGGAGTATGAGTTTTAAGCGCGAGCGGATGGAAGAGCTCGTGAGGCAGAACTACTCGCTCACCACGGATGTTGCTGACTTCGTATCACAGACGACTGGTCAGCCGTACCGACTCGTGTATAAGATTGTCGGGAAGGCCGTGAATGAGCTGATGGAGAAAGGGCTTCCCCTTGAGAAGTTACGGCAAGAGCATCTGACTCGGTATGCAGAAGAGTTGGGGACCTCACTGAGTGTAAATGTAGAAGACTTGCTACAGGTACTAGATCCTCACGTAGCGATCCAGAGGCGCTCTCACCGGGGTGGTCCAAGTGAGGCGTCGGTGAAGAGCTCGATAGAGTTGTTTACGGCTCAATTAGCAGGGTGTAAAGCAAGTCGTGAGGCCTTCCTTGCGAAGATTCAGGATGCGGCCCGGTTCACTGCGGGTGAAATAGCGCGAGTTTTAGGAGCAAGCGAAAGAGTCTCAGAATGAATGTTGTTGAGAAACTGCAAGCGTTAATTAAAATTCCCTCTGAGAGTTCTCATGAAGATGAGATCGCTGGATGGATTTTTCAATACCTGCAGGGCATGGGGATCGCTCCAGAGATAAGTGAGAAGAACGTCTTTTGTCATATTGCTGGGAAGAATCGGCAGAAAGCAGTTATCTTTAATGGCCACACTGACACAGTGTCTGCTGGGATCGTCTCCGATTGGATGTATCCACCGGTGGGAGACGGCGCAGGAGTTGTCGTAGATCAGAAGATATATGGGTTAGGCTCGAGTGATATGAAAGCGAGCCTTGCTGCGTTTCTTGAGCTCATTGAGCGGTATCACCGTGAAGTGCCTCCCGTTGATCTTTTCTTTTCATTTGTGCGGGAAGAGGAAACAACGGGGCAGGGCTCGATAGATTATGTGAAGTATTTCCAAGAAAATTGGCAGAGCCGATATGAAGATGTCATCTGTATCGTAGGGGAGCCCACTGAATTTCAATACATCGAAGTTGGAAACCGTGGGGTGCACCATGTCGAGCTACTTATTGAGGGGCTTGCGTGTCATGCGTCACAAGCGGCGGGAAAGACAACGAATGCACCAGAGCTTGCTTTTGAAGCCATGAGACGAGTAGAGGCGTTACGAGTTGAATGGATGGAGTCGTTTGTTCACGAAGCACTT
>JBMTVV010000032.1:0-11140 GCA_049451755.1 Bdellovibrionota bacterium | reverse complement strand
CTCGTTATTGCGATCTACGAAGTTCAGAATATCAGCAGCTGACTTCGCACCGATAACCTCTTCCTCATTCTGAGAGGCATTTCGAAGCGTTACTCGTAGTACTTCTCGAACTTCATCAACGACATCAGCTTTTACCATGTTCAAGTTTGCAATACGCACGAGCAGATCCGTCTGCATATCTTAGCTCATTGTTTGAAGCACCATCGCTGCCTGATCTGGATTCATTCTCGTCAAAAGAAACGCGACTGTTTGAGGATGCTCTGCGGAGACGAAGGAAATGAGAATCTTATCCGGCACATCACGAATGATGCTACTAATAGAATCCTTTCGTGATCCGGAGATATATTCTAGTAAGGTCTCACCTCCTGCATCGCCAAAGGCAGAGGAGATAACATCACGAGCGAATTCTCTTCCATCGACCAACATGGTCTCGCCCGCTTTCATCATTGTATGGAATTCTTTCCCGATGCTGAACTGATCTTCCCGCGGGACTTCATTCACAAGCATGAAGGCACGACTAATGCGTTTCACCTCAGCTTCTGATAAATTCTTCAGTACATCAGAGGCAATTTCACGTCCGAGGGTAAGCAGCGTGAGTGCAGCCTTCTCAGTAGCGGAGTAGCGTCTCGTGGTATTCATTGCTGTTGCCATTGTGAGTCTTCTCTTGTAGCTATCGTCACTTTAGATGATTATTTGTAGGGAGTTGGTCGCGGGATTTCCGTGAAATAACCATTTTTTAGCACTTTGCAGATAACCTACCGTATTTACAGGCATATTATATGCAGGCAATGATCCTTGCAGCTGGTATGGGCTCGCGACTCAAGCACATTACGAGCGATATCCCAAAGTGCCTCGTCGAGGTAGACGGACGGAGCGTGCTCGAGTGGAACATCGAAAAGCTAAAAAATGCGGGCATCTCACGCGTTGTTATTAACCTGCACCATCGGGCAACGCAGGTCATGGACTTCCTCGACCAGAATAATGATTTCGGTATCACAATTCTGCGTTCTCATGAACCCGAGCTTCTTAATACTGGTGGAGGGATTAAGAATGCCGAATCGTTATTCCTTGCTACTGAGCCAATCATAATCATAAATGCCGACATTCTTTCTGGAGTGAATCTTTTGGCAATGAGAGACTTCCATAGCTCCAATGATGCAATGGCAACGCTAATGACCCGCTCTCCAGAAGATGATAGGGTTCTACTTTTCCACCAGAAGACAGGACACTTGTATGGATGGCAAAATGCTTCTCATCGTACAGTAGTGTCTCTTGAGCACTCCGTCTCCGATGATTCTCTCATAGCCCGCGGATTTTGTGGCATTCAGGTCATCTCACCAAAAGTGCTCGACTTTTTTGCACCTTCCTCTGAGAAGGAATCTTCTATATCCGGATACCTACGAGCGGTCAGTACGAACCAGAAGGTTCTCGAATTTCAAGCAGATACGGCATCATGGTTTGACATTGGTACTCCCGAACAACTTTCTGAATGCAGAGAACATTTTTCGAGGAAAGATGTGCTTGGTAGTGGGAGCATATTATGAAGTCGCCTCGATTCTTCATCCTCCATTTTCTTCTTCCCATACTCCCATACGTTTTTGGGCTCCCTTCCCTCGCAATCAGTCAAGATGAGATCAAGCAACCCCATGTTCGGGCTCAGCTGCTTTCTGAGCACACCTCCGTAACACCCGGCATATCAGAGCTCTTTGCTCTGCGACTCATCCCGGATCCATCCTGGCATCTCTACTGGAAATATCCGGGAGACTCCGGAGCCGCTCCTATCCTCACCTGGCTTATTGATGGGCACTCCATTGATGCGCCACTCTCGTGGCCTACCCCGGAAAAAATCGAAGTAGGTTCATTCGTCAACTATGGGTATCAAGGAGAAGTACTCCTTTTCGCTGAACTGCCGATTCCAAAGGAAGCAAAAGATACTATTACAGTCGGACTCGATGCAGAATGGCTCGTGTGTCAGGAAGAGTGTATTCCAGGAAATGGTATCTTCTCTCTTACACTACCTGTTGGAAATGGTGATGGACTTGTCCGTTCACAGAGTGCTTCGCTGTTTGAGCAGTTCTTACGGAGAATTCCAACAGATGGCGCAGATCTCTCGCTTACTCTCTCAGAGACTACACCTAATACTTTTACACTTACCATACCTACTCTCCCCCCCTCGGTTGAGTCACTGACCTTCATACCGGGCGCACCAGGTATTATTCAAAACAATGCGCCTCAGATCTTCTCAATGGAGGGAGCCTCTGCTCAGCTCACTCTACATCGAGCTAACAACCAAAATTCACCGAGCACATTTCATGGGATACTCGTTAGCAGACCTCCCTTTAAAGATGGCTCTACTGGCAAGAAAATACAGATACCGCTTCCATCTCTCGATATGAGCTCGACAGGCTCGGATAGTGCTCCTCAAGAAAGCCTCTGGCTCATTCTACTCAGCGCACTGCTCGGCGGATTAATTCTCAACTTAATGCCGTGCGTATTCCCTGTCTTAGCTATTAAGGTTCTCTCTTTTGTGAACAAAGCGGGGAAGGATTCTCGCTTTGTGAGAGGACATGGCCTGAGCTTTGGCTTTGGCGTTCTCACTTCCTTCTGGATCCTCGCGACCCTCATTCGAGGGCTTCGAGAAGCAGGAGAGAGTCTCGGTTGGGGGTTTCAACTACAAAATCCATCGTTCGTTGCCATACTCATTCTACTCATGCTTGCAGTGGCTCTAAACCTATTCGGAGTATTTGAGTTCGGCACATCTCTTCAACGAATTTCTGGAAGAGTCGATGGCACAAAGCAAGAGGGCTATCTCTCGTGATTTCTCAGCGGAGTGCTTGCTACCGTTCTTGCTACGCCGTGTACCGCTCCCTTTATGGGGACCGCTATTGCGTATGGTATTCAGGTGGATTTTCTTCGTTCCCTTCTCGTATTTACAATGCTTGGTCTTGGTCTCGCAGCTCCTTACGTACTCCTCTCGTTTCGACCTCAACTCCTCTCCTTACTTCCAAAACCAGGTGGATGGATGGAGACATTTAAACAACTCATGGGCTTCCCCGTTCTCCTCACTGTTTTATGGCTGCTCTGGGTCTTTGAGAAACAAAGCTCTTCCGAAGCGCTCCTCTCACTCCTCTTTGCAAGTATTCTTCTCGCCTTCTCGCTATGGATTTTTGGTAGATTCTTCCCACCAACCTCATCCAAGAAACGGATGCGATGGGGTCTCGTTCTACTTGCTCTGCTACTGGCTCTGACTGTCGGCATTGGCCTACCACAGAAACAAAATATTTCCGAACAACTGATAACAAAACAGATTGATCAATATGAGAGCGAGACCGATTCCTATGGACTCTCATGGAAGCGCTACTCCCCGGAACTCATGGAGCAGCTCAAACAGCGCTCTATACCCACGTATGTGGACTTTACCGCAGCGTGGTGTGTCACCTGTCAGGTAAATAAAAAGCTCATCTTTAGCTCAGAAGAGATGAGGATACTCTTACAGCGCAAGGGGGTAGCTCTCGTCAAAGCTGACTGGACCACGGAAGACCCCCTCATTACTGAAGCATTGCAAAGCTTTCAGAGAGTGGGTGTGCCACTGAATATTCTTTACAGCCCAGTCGATTGGGACACTCCACATATCTTTCCTACGGTGCTTACTCGTCAGATGGTACGGGAACAACTGGAACAACTTCCTGACAAGACTACCTGATGACGCTGAGGAGAACCTCACAATCGACAGGTAGTCGAAACAAAAAAATAAAGGTATTATGAGCGCTCAATTAGAACACTAATGACATCGGAGCGTACCATATGCGTAACTTCTCGTTCGCTACTAGCATTATTATTTCCTTTCTCTTTTTGATCGTACCCTCTACTGGATATACGGATACTCGTATAGGTGCTCCTGCCCCTCTTTTTGTGGGCGAAGATGCTCTCGGCAATACCCATGACCTCAAAGACTATCGTGGCAAGATCGTTGTTTTAGAATGGACGAATCCTGAGTGTCCCTATGTTGTAAAACACTATGAGACTGGGAATATGCAACGTCTTCAGAAACAATACACCGAGCGAGGGGTTATTTGGCTCACAGTGAACTCCTCAGCGATGAATAAGCAAGGAAACATGAGTTCAGAACAAGCTCAAAGCTATATTTCTGAAAAAGGGGCAGCTCCGTCCGCCTATCTCATTGACTCCTCCGGCACGATTGGAAAAATGTACGGAGCAAAGACAACTCCGCACATGTTCATTGTGAATTCAGCAGGAGAACTTGCGTATACTGGCGCTATTGATGACAACAGTTCAAGTCGTCACTCATCTATTGAAGGGGCGCAGAACTATGTCGCAGAGGCTCTTGATGCGCTCTTAGAGAGTAAGCCGATACAGACGGCCTCAACACGCGCATACGGATGCTCCGTAAAATATGGGAGTTAGATGGAACGTGAAGGGTCGGAAAGCTCACGTGCACCAGGATGAATAACCTTAAAACCCTCCGGACGATTCCACTTCACGAACCGAAGGTGCTCCATGAGTTTGTTCTCGAGGCGTTTGAACTAACCCCAAAGCGACGAGACCATATCTTAGCGGTAGCAGAGCACGCGAAAAGAGTGTACGAATCCTTACACGATCAGGACCGGCTACTCTGCTGCCCCAAAGAGGTTCACTGCGCAGCTCTTTTACATGATATCGGGTACCTGCCAGAGATTGCTCAGATACTTGAGGGCTCATCACGCTACATGCCAACAGGTTGGCATCCGATTGATGGGGCAAACTATTTACGACTCCGAGGAGAAGAGCGGCTTGCCGAGCTCATCGAGGGTCATAGCCATGCACTGGAAGTTGCAGTAGCGAAGGGAATACCTGCGTTTTCTCGATCAGAGGAGCTTGTGGCCAAAATCATCACTTACTGTGATATACATACTGGTCCAGGTGGCGAACTACTCACCTACGAACAACGTCTCGATGAGATCTGTCACCGAAAAGGGATTGCCTCGTTGGAATACCAGTCACACTTAAAAGCCAAAGCGGGTATTCAGAAGATTATCCATGAGATTCACTCACTGTGTGAGGGGGCTCCCCTTCTGTAAGACGATCCTCAAAATCACTCTTCCTCGTATCGAAAGAATGTTGACAGAACACCTAACCGCTTAAGTTTCTCCTCGACATTCGGATGAACATTTATAAGTATCGCCCGATCATCGCTTGGAATTGAATCAGCTTCAGGATGCTCAGTAAGTAGTGCACGAGCTCGCTGTCGCTGTTCATGAACCCCCTTCACAGTTGCCATGAAGGCGCCGATTGCTTCCTTCGAAACTCTCTCAACCCCCGCCAAATCAAAGACGAGCTCTCTGTGCTGAGCCAGTCCCGCAAGGGGAATCATCTCGAGTTCCTCTTTCAGCTTCTCTACAGAGCGATCGTCAGCGAGGTTCCCCCCGCGTGAGACAAATTCATCACACACCTGAAATGTGATCGTATCATCGCCAGCGCATGTAAACTGAGTTATTTGCCCTACGGGGCTCGGAGAGCGCTCCTCTAGAGCTGATTGACGACTCAACAATATACGGAATCGCGCGCTCTCGTCGGCGAACTCTGCATTCAACTCGACAGCGGTTGACATCGAAAACAACTCATTTTTCTCGATGTCTTCGGGGGCACGCGATATTTCACGAGGCAATGCTTCACGAGAGGGAAGCACCTGTAGAAAGTTATCTAATCGGGTTCTTTCGGCCCAGTTTTCTAGGTCATATTTTTTATCGATTACGAAGATTTCAGGGGAACTCTTCTGCTCTTCCCTTCCTCCTTTATGCTTAATAGCAATTCGAGCAACCTCTTGACGAATGATGCTCCGGTCTCCTTTCGTATCAGTTAAATCAATAATAAGAGTCTTGCTTTCGCAAGAAGCACTTACTGCAATGCGACTAAAACGATGAGCGAATAAGGGCTCATCAAATAGGCGCGTATTGGGAAGCGGCTCTATCCACACACTCTCTCCCCGAAAATCTAGGGTAACAAGCTCATCTACCCTAGTAGGCACCTCTTCGGCGGGATGGAAGGTGTGTAATGAATAACGAGGCTTCTCTGCTGGAATATGATTTCGTCCTTCTGGCGAATTGTAGTGCATAAAGGAACTCTCTTATTTTATGTCTCTCGCTCCACTGTATTGTATGAGAGATGGAAAACCTAACGAAACGAGTCAGAACGAGTGTTCTAAGAGACCTTCCTGAATCGTTCAGGTAAGGCATGGCGCTCAAGAGTGTTTTCACCTGTCGGTCATGGCTATTTTGCTGATATCATTAGACTATGATACGAGCATTTCACCACTTCCCGTTGAAACACTTACCGAAGAGATGGCGAGACACCTTGCTACTGAGAATATTTGGATGCCTCAAGGTGCCAATGATTGGGTATCTCTCACCACGAGTTCTGCACCTAGATAAGGATCGATGCGAAGTACTTATTCCGCTCAGTCGACGCGCTAAGAATCATCTCTCAAGCATGTACTTTGGAGCACTCTGCGTTGGAGCAGATTGTGCGGGTGGGCTTATCGCATTTGAGGAAGCATCTAAGAGTACGGTGCCTGTTAATATCGTATTTAAATCTATACGAGGCGACTTCTTAAAACGACCGCAGACAGATGTACACTTCGTTTGCGAAGATGGTCAGAAAGCCAGAGAACTTATTGAAATGGCAGCTATCGATGGAGAGCGACACGAACGTGAAGTAGAGATTAAGGCGTATACCCACTCTCCAGACAAACAACTCGTTGCCCAGTTCCACCTCACACTCTCTGTGAGAGCACGCCGAAGTTCGTAAGCAAAGCACAGATGTTCACAATGACTCCTGTGAACACGCCACTATGCCCGCAGCAATTAAAGGCTACGGCTCCTTGGTGAATCTTTCATGGAGAGAGTTACGATTTGCAACGGAACTCCCTTAGGCCTACCGCTTACAAACAGCACGAATAGTCATCTCACTCACTTTCGATGAATCTATTCTCCTGAAGTCGAGCACGAATGCTTTCTAGAGAAGCCTCAATCTCTTGTTCTTCATTTAGGATTGCAATCTCTAGAGGATCATACTGAGCAGGGGCCAATGCCTCTCCCATACTAGAGAGAGAGTCTCGTGCGAAGGAGTTATCAAAATCGAGCGCAATATCCGCATGAGCTGCAGCTTCCATCGAAAGAGCAGCTTTTCGGTCACGCTGTTCGTTAATCACCATTCTTCCTTCGCTCATTACATGTGCCACAAGCCCTCCTCATTACATTAGAGATTTATGAGGATTATTAGGATTTTGTTAGCGCTGCGTCAAGGATAAATATCATGTCTGGGGAAACAAAGTTCATTCTTCCAACATACTGTTATCACCAATCATTGGTAATTCGAATTCGAGTTGCTGCGACGATATTCGCAGAGGAACTCCCGTCCCACAACGATCAGTAGAGGCGAATACCCTCAGATACTCCCCTCGCTCTCTGATAAGAGCATCTTCCCCCACGGATGAGTTTTAGCAGTTAAACAAATTACGCTGTCAGGTTCTTAAGGACCGTACAGAGAATCCCTCCATCACGTACGTACTGAACCTCCATCGGGGTATCAATTCGGCTTTTCACTGTGAAAGCGCGCTCAGCTCCATCAGCTTTCCGCGCAACAACGGAGATATCCTCACCAGGCTGAGAAGAGTCAGTCATAGCGATGGAAAACTCCTCACTACCATCAAAGCCCAGCGACTCCGCATTCTCACCATTTTTAAACTGCAATGGAATAATCCCCATTCCGATGAGATTGCTCCGGTGAATGCGCTCATAGCTCTCAGCAATCACCGCTTTTACACCCTGCAAGTAGGGTCCCTTTGCAGCCCAATCACGGGATGAACCAGAGCCATACTCCTTTCCAGCAAGAATAACGAGAGGCGTGTGCTCCTTTCGATACATCTCTGCCACATCAAAAAAGCTCCCCTTGGTTCCAGACGGCAAATGTACCGAGATATTCCCCTCAGAACCCGGCACAAGGCGGTTCTTGATGCGAATATTCGCAAAAGTTCCACGTACCATCACACGATCATTCCCTCGACGTGATCCGTAGCTATTAAAGTCTGATGGCTCAACACCTTGAGCTGTTAAATACCGAGCTGCCGGTGAATCCTTCGCAATATTCCCCGCTGGAGAAATATGATCAGTCGTTACAGAATCCCCAAATAGGCCAAGAACGCGCGCATTCGTTACTGGCCGAATCTCGCCGGCCTCACCCGTTACCCCGTCAAAAAATGGGGGGCTTTGAACATATGTAGAGCTTTCCTTCCACTCGTATAATTCTCCGCCACTCGTTTCGATCGCCTGCCACGCCTCAGAGCCCTTAAAGACCTCTCCATATCGTTCTTTGAACATTTCAACCGTGATGAAGGACCGAACAGCCTCTTCAATTTCATGATTTGATGGCCAGATGTCTCGTAAGTAGATCTCTTTACCCTCACTATTCTTCCCAAGGGGTTCACTGGTGAGATCTCTATTTGTGTTCCCCGCTAGCGCAAAGGCAACGACAAGAGGCGGCGATGCAAGGAAGTTTGTCTGCGTCAGTGGGTGTACCCGACCTTCAAAATTTCTATTCCCTGATAGCACCGCGGACACAACGAGGTCATTCTCACGGATTGCAGCCTCGATCTCACTTCTAAGGGGCCCTGAGTTGCCGATGCAGGTCGTACACCCGTATCCAACGGTTTGAAAACCAAGTGCATCGAGCGATGAATTCAATCCTGATTTTTCAAGGTACTCCGTCACAACACGAGACCCTGGCGCCAGCGACGTCTTCACGTAAGGAGGGACGGTCAATCCATGAGCAAGTGCCTTTTTTGCAACGAGTCCAGCGGCGAGCATCACAGAGGGGTTACTTGTATTTGTGCACGAGGTAATCGCTGCGATGACGACAGCACCCGTCTCCAATACACTCTCACGCCCATCAATCGAGAGTGTTGCCGTCTTTGTAAGCTCACCTTCTTCTTTTCCGAGTCCTTTCGGACCAACCGGAGCCGTAATCATCTTCGGATACTCTTGCTTCAATCGAGCTAAGGGTACCCGGTCTTGAGGTCTCTTTGGTCCAGCAACAGCAGGCTCAATCGTTGAAAGATCCAATTCAAGGACTTCAGTAAACTCAGGATCGGGGGTTTCTGCTGTACGAAAGAGCCCCTGCTCCTTGTAGTAGCGTTCTGTCAATTGAACGAGCTTCTCCGGACGTCCGGTCGCACGCATATAGTCAAGAGTAACATCATCTACTGGGGAGAAACTCACCGTTGAGCCCTGCTCAGGCGCCATATTGCCGAGCGTTGCGCGATCCGCAATCGTCATATGCGAGAGGCTTGGTCCAAAAAACTCAACAAACTTACCAACAACACCCAGTTCACGACACATCTCCGTAACACGAAGCACGAGGTCCGTTGCGGTAACACCCTCTGGGAGATCTCCAGTTAGCTTCACTCCAACCACATCGGGAATCAACATAACTATTGGCTGATTCAGCATGACCGCCTCAGCCTCAATTCCTCCAACGCCCCACGCAACGACTCCGAGCCCATTTACCATCGGAGTATGGCTATCGGTTCCAACGCATGAATCAGGGTACACAACACCTGTATCACTATTGAAATACGCAACCTCAGATAGGTACTCAAGGTTTACCTGATGAACGATTCCAGTTGAGGGAGGCACAACACGAAAATTCTTAAACGCACCCTGTCCCCACTTGAGAAACTCATACCGCTCTTGGTTACGAGCAAATTCAAGCGTCTCATTCCGCACGAGGGCGTCTCCACTCCCGTAATAATCAACTTGAACACTGTGATCGATGACTAAATCACATCTCACGAGCGGATTGATTTTTTGGGGATCTCCACCGAGACGCTTGATCGCATCACGCATAGCCGCCAAATCGACAACGGCAGGAACTCCAGTAAAATCTTGCAAGACAACACGCGCCGGCTTGTATGGAATCTCTTCTCTTTGGGAAGACTTCGGCTGCCAACCAGCGAGCGCCTTGAGGTGTTCCTCGGTAAAGGCGAAGCCATCTTGATTTCGAAGCACAGACTCAAGGAGCACTCGGATACTAAATGGAAGTCGAGACATGCTACCAAACCCAGCATCTTCCAATGCTTGCAATCGATAGAATCCAACATCTCCGTACTCCCCTGCACCCAATGTTGCATAGGCTCCCAATCGATCTCGCTCCGACATAATAACTCCTCAAAACGGTAAAATACGGCGCTTCTCTCCTCCCAGATCTAGCAATTTCTGCCCACTCCGCCAATAATGATAGTGTTGCAAGGAAAGCGCTTATGAAATCAACATACGACATCTCGACAGTACCACAAGCACCCCGTTCCCAGATAGCTATTCTTCAATCCGAGTGGTACTCCGAATATACCGATGAGTGCATAAAACACTGCAAGGAGATTCTTACGAAAGGAGGCTCTGCGACTCCTGAACTCCATCGACTTCCAGGAGCACTCGAACTCCCGTTTGCGGCTCGGCAGGTAGCTCGCCAGAATCCGAATCTCGATGCAATCATTGTTTTTGGCATCATCCTTCGTGGCGAGACACAACACTTTGACATGATTATAAACATGATCAGTCGGGGATTTGAACGAGTCATGTTCGAAGAGAATATCCCCATTATCGTGGAAGTTCTGCCTGTCGAGAACATCGAGCAGGCAAAGGCTCGGTGCGCTGATAACGATTCTAATAAAGGTCGTGAAGCGGCACTTGCAGCACTAAAAATGATCCAGTGGAGACGATCGCTCGCTACTTCGTAAAGTACCTGCGATTGCCACAAGCAAAGGATCCAAACAAGATTCACGGGAAAATTCTCTCTCCTCGAGCCACTAATGGAGACAGACCCGAAATTCGGGATACTCACTACTATGGCACCGAGAGTCTGGCGTACAGGTTGTCAGAAGTACTGCTAGAACTGACGCTCAAGCAATTTGAAGTCGTGACATGTCTCTTTCCGATCTTCCCAGTACGAGGGAACCGAACGATCAAAAGAGAGATCCATTACCTTCTTTCCGATGAGACGAAGAATCATTGCGAGGGGGACTGCCATAACACACCAAGTGATGACCACAAAAAGAGATGACATGACAACACCAAGTCCTGTTGCGAAC
>JBMTVV010000031.1:0-11167 GCA_049451755.1 Bdellovibrionota bacterium | reverse complement strand
CATTGATTTCCGCACACTCCAGGAGGCAGCGACAACACTCCCTGAAATCGTAGCACAAGCAACACGGCGGGCTGAGGTAGAGCTGATTGAGAAGGCGCTTCAGCAAACGAGTGGGAATAAAACACAGGCAGCGAAGGTCCTAGGCGTAAGTTATAAAACCCTGTTGAATAAGGTTCGTGACTACGAATTAGAGGTTGATAAGAATAGATCGATATCACATGGTTTTGATGAAAAAGTGATGCGCTCGTGATTGGTAATTCTTTCTGAAGTTGTGGCTTTAACGGCTACCCCAACAGCATCAAGATCTGTCGCCAGAGCGGTTCCGTAGAGTACTTTTCCCCAGTCACGATGAGGTCTTCTGCCTGTAGATGGTACTTATCCGCGATTATTTTGAGGCGTTTTTTGACGTCGTTTCGCTTTACCTTGTCTGCTTTTGTAGCAACGATACAAACAGGAATGCCATGCTCAAACCCGAGCGCTTGAACCGCAAGTTCATCTTCAGCCGGGTCACGTCGAATATCATTCAGGAGCAAGATGCCTCGAAGTGGCTCCCGAGATGTCATGTAATCTACCGTCAATCGACTGATGTACTCACGCTTCTTTTTGGCGAACTTCGCATATCCAAATCCTGGCAGGTCAATAAGGTGAAGAAGTTGTTCATCTTCATTTACTCGGGCAGCGACTTCATACGAGTGGAAACTCTGCGTTTTACCAGGGACGCTACTCGTGCGAGCGAGGTTCTTTCGTCCTGTAAGACGATTGAAAAGGCTCGATTTACCGACGTTTGATCGACCCACGAGTGCTACCTCCGGAATTCCCTCTTTGGGCATCGCCTCAAGGGTAGGCGCAGAGCAGAGGTGATCAACCCGTAGGATTTTTATATCGGCGTTCGTGCTCATCCTTAGGACTCGCGTGATGATGGAGTGTCTCTGGTAGGCGCTCCTGAAAGAGAGTGTCCTGAAAGAGAACGTACAGTGCGCTCAAGGCGGCTGCACTTTACACCCAGGTAGAGTACATAAAGTGCGAGTAGCGTCCAGATGAGGAAGTACCCCCAGAAGAGGGCCGGATACGTGTCAGGAGTTTGTAGGTTCATGGTGTCTCCACATTATTTAACGAGGCGCTCTCTACATGAGCATTTATGAGAAAGAACATCTTTAAGAATATCTCCTCTCGCGCTTTGCAATAGTCACTTGCTGGTAAAGCCATTCTACCTTGTACCGGAGCCAAATCAGAGATACTCCGAGCCCCATGATTGCAAAAGAGGCCGTATAAAATGTCTGACGCATCATCTCGTCAGCGAGCCCTCCCTTCTGTACTACTTGAGGGTGCAGCTGTTGAAACTGTGGAAGGAGTTTAATGGAATAAATAACAACTGGGACTGTCAGGCAGGTAAGAATGCCGAGAGCAGCAAGATGTGTTGGTAATTTTGGAGAATCACCAAAAAAGCGAAATACGTTTAAGCTCAGAAGGAGAAGCCACAGCAACAGTGATGAGACGAGCCTCGGTTCGAGGGTAAAGGGTGTTCCCCATGCGGCATTCCCCCAGATCATTCCAGTAAAAAGGTTCAGCGAAATAAACAGCAAGCTTACTTCAGCAGCACTTCGTTGTAGTGCATCAAATTTTCGATTGTGCGTTGCAAGATATCCGAGCGCTCCTATGAGCAGAATGCCCAGGGATACGTACCCAGCAAACGCGGCAGGCACATGGAAGTAGAAAATTCGTTGCACAGCGCCCATGATCTTCTCATTCGGGACGATGAGAAACGTCATGTAGAGAGCGTATGATACGAGCGCCCAAACAGCGCCTATAAAAAGGGAGAGCTTCATGATTCCTCAGTAGTCGATGTATAGCGTCTGTGAAACAAGTTGCCCGCTTGTGTCAGAACGCTAGCCATCGGTAGTCTCAGATGTTTCTATCGTTGACGCAATGAGATCAGAGATTATCGAATCTGCTACACAGAGACCATCATTTGTAAGGGAAAAACGCCCTTTTTCTCGAATATGCGTCCCCAAGCCCTCGTCTTCGAGTGCTTCTAGTCGGTTCGAGAGCCGTTCTGCTTCTCCTGCGCTCAATAGGGAGAACGGTTCGATAAGCGCGAGCCCCTCAGTGAGGCGGAGTCCGAGCATGAGAATTTCGCTTACAGCATCTTCGCGAGTAAGGTGCTCACTCCAAGCAGTAGGAAGATGGTGTCCAGCAAGCTGCGCTCGATACTCATCTGGACGTCTTACATTTGCCCAGCGGATATTCCTGTCGTTCAAGAAGGAGTGTGCTCCTGGTCCCAGACCGAGGTAGCTTTTTCTTGTCCAGTACTGTTCGTTATGAACGCACTGAAAGCCTGAACGAGCGAAGTTACTCACCTCATATTGATAGAACCCGAATTCTGGCAGGGACTTCATGATGCATTCGTACTGCTCTCGCACGAGTTCATCAGGAGGTGGAGTAAAGGTTCCAGAGGCAACAGCTTGAAAGAAAGGGGTGCCTCGCTCAATCGTTAATGAATATGTCGAAATGTGTGATGGATGGAGCGCTATGAAACCCTCAATGTCTCGTGTAAGCATCTCCTGGGAATGTTCAGGAGTGCCGAAGATAAGGTCCATATTGATATTTTCAAAAGAGGCCTCCTGGAGACGAGTAACTGCGTGTTTCACATTTTCTGCCGTATGTTCTCTTCCAAGAAGTGTGAGGATAGAAGGAGAGAGAGATTGCACTCCGAGACTTACCCGATTAATCCCGACTCTCCGGAGGTCGTTTGCATATTGCGCGGTAATATCTTGGGGATTTGCTTCAAGAGATACCTCGATATTGTCCCAGTTGATAGTGAAGGTGCGTGAGAGGGCTTCGTGGAGGCGGGTGAGGGCTTCGCGACTAAGAAGCGATGGAGTGCCACCCCCGTAAAAAATTGAGCTTATTTCTTTCTCCTGTAAGCCATATTCGACAGCAAGTAGCTCAACTTCAGTGATGAGTGAAGCGATGTAGTCTGCCTCGGGTACTTGGCGAATCGCATAGGTATTGAAGTCACAGTAGGGACAAATCTTAGTGCAGTATGGAACGTGAATGTAGAGCCCTACCATGTCTTCGGAGTACTGTTGCATGTATCGCTCATGATGGTGGTTCGATGTGCTCGTTTATTCCGAAGCGTAGTCGTTTTCTTAACGTCGCTGCTTTCTTCGCGCACGTTTTTGCTCCTCACGTTTTGCTCGAATCTCATCAGGATTCTTGGATGCCTCGGCGCTTTCGTCTCCTTGCTCGCTCCCTGAAGTGCTCGCTGACTCATGAACCATCTTCATCTGTTCTTCAATTTTTGCTCTTCGTGCTTGTTCTTGTTCAAAGTGTGCCATGAGCTCTTCTGCTGTTGGCATTTCATAGTAGAACAGCTTCCGTACAACGTTTTGCTTTAAGCGTTGTAGCATTGCTTGAAAGAGGAGAAATCCTTCTCGCTGGTACTCATGTTTTGGATTTTTCTGTCCGTATCCACGCCAGCCAATTCCTTCACGGAGATGATCCATATCTTTGAGGTGTTGGTTCCAGAAGTAGTCGAGAGTCTCAAGAAACGTGTCTTGCTCTACCGTTCCAAACTCAAGCGGTTTATCACTGTCACGAGAAATCGAGATGGAAATTGGGAGGTTTCCGATCTCCTGCAGTTTCGCCGTGTGAGAAGTAAGTCGCTCCTCGTACTCTCTCCATGCTTCTCCGCGAATATAGTCATAAAGAACTTGCTGAGAAAGCTCAATTTCATCTGGAAGAGTAAGCACCTGACCCGTGAGGAAGGTATACTGTTCCTTTAAGGCCTCGAGATCCCAACTAACAGCCTTTTGTTTCTCATCACAGAGGGTGAAGATGAGTTCTTCGAGGATATCATCAAGCGCATTGCGAATCTCTTCTCGGATGTCGCTTTCTAGCAGGATTCGAGAGCGCAAGTTGTAGATGACTTGGCGCTGCTTATTCATGACGTCATCATACTCCGTCACATGCTTACGACTCTCATAGTGGAACCCTTCTACTTTTCGCTGAGCGTTCTCGATAGAGCGGCTTAAGATTCTACCGTCCATAGCAACGCCTTCTTCCCATCCCATACGGGTCATGATGGCTTGTAGCCGCTCTCCACCAAAGCGTTTCATGAGGTCGTCCTCGAGAGAAACGTAGAATCGACTCGCTCCTGGATCTCCTTGGCGTCCAGCACGCCCACGAAGCTGGTTGTCGATTCGTCGTGATTCATGACGCTCAGTGCCGATAATGAACAGCCCACCGGCTTCAAGAACCTGTTTCTTCTCCTCTGCACACTGCTTTAGATATTCCTCTAGTTTTCTGCGGAAGTCTGGATTTTCATGATCGCGTATTCCGCACTCCTTTGCAGCAAGTGCTTCAGGGTTTCCCCCAAGCATAATGTCAGTTCCGCGACCTGCCATGTTGGTGGCGATAGTTACTGACCCAAGTCGTCCTGCTTGCGCCACGATGTCAGCTTCTTGCTCGTGGTGTTTTGCGTTAAGCACATTGTGAGGAATTCCCTTTTTCGTAAGCTCTCGTGAAAGAGATTCACTCTGCTCAATGCTGATGGTTCCTACGAGGATTGGCTGTTGTGTCTTATGCGCTTCTTCTATATCAGTCGCGACGGCGTCGTACTTCTCCTTCCGCGAACGAAAAATGTAGTCTGACTGATCGTCTCGAACCATTGGGCGATTGGTGGGAATGACAACTACCTTTAACTTGTAGATATCTAGAAATTCCGCAGCCTCAGTATCGGCGGTACCGGTCATCCCACTGAGCTTCTCGTACATTCGGAAGTAGTTCTGGAAGGTAATAGAAGCGAGCGTCTGATTTTCACGAGCGATCTGAAGCCCTTCCTTTGCTTCAATGGCTTGATGTTGTCCGTTCGACCACCGACGTCCTGGCATGAGGCGACCGGTAAACTCATCAACAATAATGATTTCACCGTTACGAACTACATAGTCAACATCTCGCTCGAAGCTTGTATGCGCCTTGAGGGCAATATTCACATGGTGAAGCATGTCGATGTTATTTGGATCGTAGAGGTTCTCAACGGAGAGGAGTTGCTCTGCGTGCGCGATACCTTCCTCTGTGAGCATCGGCTGCTTTGTTTTCATGTCGAGCTCGAAGTCAGTATCTTGTACGAGCTTAGGGATAATTGTGTTGACGGTGTAGTACTTGTCTGTTGCGTCCTCGGCTGGGCCTGAGATGATGAGTGGCGTCCGCGCCTCATCAATAAGAATCGAGTCAACTTCATCTACGATTGCAAAGTGATGGTCACGTTGCATAATCTCAGAGGCTGAGAACTTCATATTGTCGCGCAGGTAGTCAAAGCCGAACTCATTATTCTGACCGTAGGTAATATCAGCACGATATGCCTTCCGTTTCTCACTCTCATCGAGGCCATGTAGTACAACCCCGACGCTGAGCCCGAGAAAGTGATATACCTGTCCCATCCATTCAGCATCCCGCCGAGCAAGGTAGTCATTGACGGTAACGACGTGAACACCCTTGCCGGTTAGAGCATTCAAATAGGCAGGGAGGGTGGCGACGAGCGTCTTTCCCTCACCCGTTTTCATCTCTGCGATATTTCCCTCATGAAGTACGTTTCCCCCGATGAGCTGAACATCAAAGTGCCGCATCTCGAGCACCCGTTTTGCTGTCTCTCGTACTACGGCAAATGCCTCTGGCTTGATCTCATCAAGTGGCTCGCCCTGTGAGAGACGTTCTCGGAAGAGAATAGTCTGATGCCGTAACTCCTCATTGCTCATAGCAACGTAGCGCTTCTCGAGATCGTTTACTTGAACAATGAGAGGTCGGAGGGAGCGAATATAGCGATCGTTGCTTGTGCCGAATATCTTTTTGAGAATGGTATCAATCATGCGTATTTTTGTTTCTTTCAGTCGTCAATGAATTTCAGCTGTGAATAATCTTGTGTGTACCTCAGGTCTACATTTGTTGGTTATACCGCTGATTACAGCGCGTTGCCCACTCGAGGTCCTTCTCGGTTAGACCACCGGTGTCGTGGGTTGAGAGAGTGATGTAGAGCTTGTTGTATACGTTCAGCCATTCCGGATGATGATCGAGCTTCTCTGAGACAATTGCAAGTTCTGTCATAAAGGCGAACGCCTCGACGAAGTCTGAGAAAGTGAACTCTCGAACTAGCTTTCCATTTTTCATTGTCCAGCCCGGAATCGTCTTCAGCTGCTCCTGAATATATGTCTCTGAGAGGTTCCCTTCCGTCATGCGTCTTTTCTCCCTATCTGCCTCTCAATATTTCCTATCATGAGGTTCCTCTATTGTTCTCGGGAGAGCGCGAAAACGCAAGAGAATCAGTGCCGAGAGCGTCTATCTTGCTTGTTTGCTTCCGACTCTTTCTTGATGGCCCTCAGGTAGAGGCTCATCGCATCAGTTAGGGTTGGCTCTCCCCTCGTAACGGTTGCACCGTGCTGTGAGGTGCCAGTCAGAAGACGCAGAATCTTCTCCTGGTCATCATGAGAGGATGCAATGCGAATGGTATCTCCAGAGCGTCGCAGGAAAGCGTGCGGTAGCGATTTTTGAAGCGAATGAAGGCTACTTTCGTAGTCTAGAACCCCGCTCACCCGGTAAAAATATGGACAAAGCTGATGGCTTACCATCTTGGGGGAGCCAATAGATCGTATCTTCCCTTCTTCTAAAACAAGAATTTCATCTGCAAGGAGTTCCATCACATCCATTCGGTGAGAAGAAACGACAAAGGACATTCGTTTTGCAAAGTCACGAATGAGTTCAAGGAGTTCGTGAGTTCGCTGGATATCGAGCCCATCGAAGGGCTCATCAAAGAGAAAGAGGCTCGGCTGAGAAAAGAATCCAGCCGCTGTTTGTACCCGTTGTCGTTGCCCCTTCGAGAGTTCTCGTCCTCTCTTTGGAAGCAGCTCCTCAAGTTCGAGAGCCTCAAGAATTGGACTTCCTTCTCTGAAGAGGTAATGAGGGGAGCTAGCTTTGAGTCGGCACCAGAGGCTCAGATATTCCCGCACAGTAATATCACTGAAGACAGCGCCTGTTTCGGGACAAAAAGCCATATTCTTATGTGGGATAAGTAGTGTGTTATCCTCACCGTTTCGAGTCGATATCGTGCCTTTCTCAGGAGGAAGAAGTCCGAGTAGTACTTTAATAAAAGTCGACTTGCCCGCTCCGTTATGTCCAATAACTCCGATGATATTCCCCTGTGTCTTCAGTTGCGGGAGATCAAGGGCTACCGTTTTGTCATATCGAACGAGAAGATCTTCAGATTCTATCAGTAATGAGCTGGGATTGTTCATTAGAGTGCCTCCAAGTGTGCAGCGAACCAACGAGTATTTGCGCGGAGTAGGAGTACGATGAACCCAAGTGTCAAGAGAGCATTGAGGGCAAGAACGTCAAGCGGGGGTTGAAAAATCGGTGCAATGATAATGGGAACAATGCCTATTATCGGTAGCGAAGCGAGCGAATGTCGAAAGAGGACTCCAGTGTCACCGAAGAAAAAAGAGATTGCCCAGAAGAAGCCACCGGTAGCAGCCATGATCAATGGAAGATAGCGATAGGCGAAAGCGAAAATGTGGACACGATGCTTCAGATCTGCAAGTGAAGAAATGAGCGCTGCAAGACTAAAGGTTCCTGTTAACGCAATAATCCACAGGAGAATATGTCCCACGTCCTTCTGAAACATTCCGCCCCATTGATCGGTTTGTCCCATTGAGGAGAAGATAATGTAGGTAGAAGGGATTGTGGCGACGAGAAAAATTGACACGCGCACAAGGGTAATAATCCAAATCGCCGCATAAAATTCTCCTTTTCCCATTGCTGCTACCATCGGAAGGAGCGCGCCACTTTTCGCGAAGTAATCAAGGACTTTGCGGTGTGCTTTTACGGCAAGCCAGAGTCCGATGATGATGATGCTTGAGATGCTAATGAGCAGTGAGACTTCGTATGAGATATTGGAGAGTTGTACCGGATCTTTATACCCCCGAGCGAAGAAGAACTGCGTTCCAAGCAGTGAGAGAAATTCATATTTTTTCTCAAAGATTTCAATGCTCTCTTCCTGTACTGGTGAGTCGAAGAGGAGTTGGTTAATGAGAAGTAGTGCAACAAGGCTGTGCACTTCTACCCGTGGTGCTTTTAGCTCGGGGTATAAAACGAGGTCAGGTCTGCAGTCGCTGTAACAAATATGGAGACGTTCAAAGTTTCCCCTAAAGAGTTCAACATATTTTTCTGGGTTATATTGCCGAGGCTCTGCAACATGCAGAGCGATATCGAGCCGGTCTGGCATGCACTCTGCTCTATCGGGTGGAAGGTCAATACTTGTTCCGTCGTCATTGAGAAATCGCTCCCATCGACATACTTCAATCTCTTCTAGCGGGACTCCAGACCCATAGATGAGCTTTCGTAGAAGACTATTTTGCTGGAATATTTTGACCTGATTCTTCATCTCTTCAGGGGTACGAGTTACTTGCGCAAGCATGAGGGAGGTGCCGATGAGTTGGGCAATCATGAGTGCGATGCTGAGAAGGAGCGGGAAGAACAGAAGCGAGATAAAGAGTCTAGGAATTCGAAGGAGTGCAAAAGCGAGTCGAAATCCAGTCATGAGTCTGCAAGTCTTTTAATAACGTTTTCAGTCAATACATGTTTGAAGTGAAGCGACAAACACAACAATAAGCTCCCACAACAAACGGCGAAGTAGCCCAGGTTGTCAGCGAGGCATCCACTAAGCGCAATGATGCCATCAGCATAATGAAACTACCTCATTCTCTCATGGCCGAAAGCCAGTCTCTAGTATATCCGTTATGTTATGAGAGCGATATGATGAGTCATGTAGATTCAGTAAAAGAACGATAAAAGTATCGCTCATAGTGGTATAGCGCCTCTTAAGAGAAGAGGCTTCTCTTTCCGAGTCGCCATCATGTACAGAAGGGTTTTAAAAAATGTCTCTTAGAGCTATCGTGATTTTGTATAATCAGGTGCTAGTTTTTCTTGAGGGGGGCGTGTGAACCAGAAGTACGTTGAGCCAGCAATTCGAATGGTAATGATGCCCCGTGATACGAATCATCTCGGGAGTATATTCGGTGGTCACATTTTGAGTCTTATTGACCAAGCAGCTGGTATAGAAGCGCGCAGAAATGCTCCGAAAAAGTTCGTTACAAAAATCATGCGCGAAATTGAGTTTATTGCGCCTGTTTTCGTCGGTGACCTCGTGAGTTTTTATACCGAAACCACGAAAGTTGGAAAAACGTCGATCACTATTTGCGTGGAGGTCATCGCTCTTCGGGGTGAAGATTCCATTACGGAGCAAAAGGTAACGGCAGCCGAAGTCGTGATGGTCGCTGTAGACCGGCAGGGAAATCCCATTCCGATTCACTCCTAATGCCAGCCTCTCCATGCGCTATGCGCGAATGAAATCAATCGGACAAAAAATTCTATTAATAACAGATAGTTAGGTATTTTTGAGTAACCTCTTTCCCCATTCCTCTCATAACATTGAAGTATGGTTTTGTGAGTTGTTTGATGGTTGTTTCAGCACGATTTTGTTCAAGAGAAGACAAAGAGGCGATCCTCTCCCATTCCTCATTATTAGATGAGGGGTCGAATTTTCTGCCAGCTGGGGAGGGGCGAGCTGATGATGAGCCTCAAAAAAAGAGCTCGCCGGATATCCCACAGGCAGAGCTAGAAGATATCTATCACCTTTACTCGAAAAAAGTTCAACGATTAGCACACAGAGGTCAAGGAGCAGATGTTCCTCTGAGTGGAAAACGAGAAACGCTCCGCACTCTTGCCGTAAATGCTGCTAAGCATCACGGTGCTGATTCTAAGAGGCTTACTCACGTCCTTGAAGTAGGATGTGTAAAGGGTGCTATGATTGGAGTCTCTGTTACTTCTGGGCTACTACGTGAGGCTATCACCGCTTTTTTCAGTAGTCAGAAGAGAACAGGTGAGCGTCTTAGTGCTCTTTTACATATAGCCGAATCCGAAACACTCTTTCATGCGGGGCTCTCCTCAGGTCTGAGTGGAGAGGGCGTGGTTCGCCTAACCTCATTTCGGTCGAGTGCTCTCGCAAAGATTCTTCCCCTTAGCCGTGATGAAAAACACCTCCAAGAGCTTGTTCAGGTAGCCACGAGAAGTGGATACGAGGAGGCAGTATTTGGAAAGCTTCTGACGCCATCATCACTTCAGCTTCTACGATATGCTGGGATATACGGGGTATGTCTTACGTCTTACCTCTCTGCAGTAGTTGCGGTAGTAGAGGGTGTGGGAGGCGCTGAGTTGCGAAGCTGGCTACCTGGGGGAAAAGAGTTTCAAGAGATTGAGCGACAACGACTTCGTTGGGGACAAGCTCCATTTCAATACGACTCTTTCTCGGAAGTTGCTCCGGAAGTTTTTGATGCAGTTCAGCTATACTTTCAAGAGCAGCGAGGACTTTCTAGGTCGGAAGCGATAGGCTGTGCCACTGACTTTCTTCGAGGAATTTTTCCTGAGGGAACTGTCGTTGCCTAAAAAGTGTTCTCGATTCCTCAGTCGACTATTTTTTTGAAGAGAGCGGGTTTCTCTCTCAGAGAAGCCTAGTCATGGAAGCTATGCTACCTGCTCCCTTTTATCGCGGCACAAGTTGAGTTCGCTCGGTGAGCTGTTTCGTAAACTCAGCGAGGAGTTTTGCTGCGTTCTCAAGGTCTTTTAAGTGACAGACCTCAACTGGGGTGTGCATGTAGCGATTCGGAATTCCAAGGCATCCGGCAGCAACTCCTGCTTTCGTGGCCTGCATTGCGCGCGCATCGTTTCCGAGCAGTCGTGATGATGGGAGGTTCTGATATGGAATACGTTTCGCTTTCGCTGTTTTCTTGAGGAGCTCTTCGATTTTTGGATTGATGTTTGGACCGCTGTAGATTCCTGGTCCTTTTCCGAGCACGCACGGTGAAGACTTCGTTGGACTTGCACCTGGATTATCTGATGAGAAGGTTACGTCAACAGCTATCCCAACATCAGGGTCAATGCCATAGGCTGAAGTGGTGGCTCCTCGAAGACCTACTTCTTCTTGAACGGTGCTCACCGCGTACAGTGCGACAGAGAGTTTGGAGCGTGCGCAGAGCCGGAGGGCCTCCATCACGATAAAGAGCCCCAACCCAAGATTTCAGGCTGAAAACATCACTGCAAATGTTGCGCTGGTTGCACCGCT